>JAKSDL010000089.1 GCA_022360105.1 Pseudomonadota bacterium | reverse complement strand
TTTTTATTTGTTCTGTTGCGATGGTAGGCGGAATGCTACAGGTTCACCGTCATTTTCTTGCTCCTGCCTCAGCACCTGTTTTTCTAAATATTGTTATTATTGCTGGGGTAATATTTTTTAGCGGAAAATTCCAGTCAAGTGGCAGATTTGACGATGTACGCTGGGATCAGATATATTCAGCCGCATGGGCTGTCCTCATAGCAGGGGTAATCCAGTTTGCTATACAGTTGCCGGCCTTACGCAAATATAATATCTCATTAACACCTCGTTTTGCATTTAATGAGGAACCACTCAAAAAGATATTTAAAATTATGCTGCCTATGATTATTGGGCTGGCTGCTGTCCAAATTAATACTCTGATGGATACTGTAATTGCTTATGTTTTACGTGCCACCCCGGAAACTGGTGAAACGCTTACATTGTTTGGGCGGACCATTTATTATCCCGTTATTGAAGGTTCAGTTACATACCTGTTTTATGCCCAAAGGTGCTACCAGTTTCCTCTGGGTGTTTTTGGCATAGCCCTGGCGACCGCTATTTTTCCTTTTTTAAGTTCTTGCGTTGTTAACAATGACATGAAAGGTTTTGGCAGACAACTCAACCACGGCATAAGATTGGTCCTGTTTATCGGTATTCCGGCATCAGTTGGCTTGATTATAGTAGCGACTCCAATGGTTAGAGCTATATTCGAAGGTGACCAGTTCACTGTAAAAGATACTTCTAATACCGCCATAACCCTGGTTTACTATTCTTTGGGAGTTACCGCTTATTGCCTTCAGCAGTTGATTGTCAGGGCTTATTATTCTTTTAAAGATAGTGTTACCCCAATGAAAATTGCTATCCGCATGATAGCACTCAATTTCCTTTTAAATGTTATACTTATCTGGCCACTGGCAACAGGCGGACTTGGCTTGGCAACCACCATTTCTGCAACGCTTCAGGCTGTGATATTATTACGGATTATTGTTAAAAGGTATAAACTTGAAATCTCCGGACGAATCATTCCTTGTATATTAAAAAGCATTATCTCATCTGGTATAATGGCTTTAGTAGGTATTGTTCTTCTAAAATTTACACAACCTCTGGACAAATATAGTCAGATATTGATCCTGACATTTGGCTGTATAGCTGTTTACTATTTTGTCACAAAACTTCTAAAAGCAGAAGAGCTTTCAATGCTCTCGTCGAAGAAATAAGCTGTAGAGTTGTAACTTGATAATATTTTAGAGAGAGTACGTTAGCGATTTCTGTGAGGTATTAACTTTTCAACAAGACTAAGGCCGCACTTAAAATGATCTACATTTTCTGCCAGGTGTTCCGGAGTTTTTTACCACAAGCTAGAGCAATAGGACTTATCATGTATCTACTTGGATTCCTTTAGATTTTGGAAAATATT
>JAKSDL010000500.1 GCA_022360105.1 Pseudomonadota bacterium | reverse complement strand
CCATTTATCATCAAATCCAGCAAAAATCCCGATGCATATTCCTTGCGCTGTTCTTCTGAAATTGTATATTGCCGATGCCCCATGATAATACCTTCATCCCCCCGATTTACTTAATTAGCCGATGACTCCTTGTTAGCAATCCACTCCTGTTCGCCATTGAGCATGAATTCTTTTTTCCAGATAGGAACAATTTCCTTTAGTCGATCGATGGCAAAATGGCAGGCATTGATTGCTGCTTTGCGGTGGCCTGCTGAAACGGCTATCACAACACTCGCCTCTTCAATTGCGACTTTCCCGATTCTGTGTGAAATTGCGACTTTTTCAATATCAAATTGCCGTTTAGCTTCACTTGCAATTTGATTCATCAATTCCAAGGACATAGAGTAATAGGCCTCATAAACAAGATAATCAACCTTTTTGTCCTCCGTATAATTCCTGGTTACACCGATAAATGTCGATATCGCTCCGGCTTGTGGGACAGACACTTTGGCCACAATGGCGTTTACATCCAAAACATCTTCGGTTATTTCGAAAAGTTCCATTCTCTACCCGCCGCTAACTGGTGGAAAAACTGCAATCTCTGCCTGGTCTTCCAGAACAGTTTCCTTCGTTATGTATTCACCGTTCATTGATAATTTCAAATAGTGTCGGTGATCTTTTATATCAGGATACTTATGCTGCAAAACGTCAAGCAAATCATCCCCTTTGCTGCCTTGATCCATCTCCAGACTGATTTCGTTTGAACCTACAATTTCCCGTAGGTGCGCAAATAATAGTACTTTAGTTTTCATAGTCAATTCGTGGAAATAATGTCTTGGTATTTTCCAACACCTGATTTGCCAATTGCGTAGTGGAGACCCCCAGGTAATCAGCGACAAATTCACCGACAACAGATACGCGCCCCGGAATATTTGGTTTTCCTCTGAAGGGTACAGGACTTAAATACGGTGAATCGGTTTCCAACAAAAGCCGGTCCAGAGGAGTATATTTTAAGACCTCACGAACAGTTTCAGCCTGTGGAAATGTACAAATACCGTTAAATGAGATAGAAAATCCGTAATCCAACACGAATTTTGCCTGATCCACATTCGATGTAAAACAATGCACGACACCAGTAAGATTTTTATTCTTAAATGCGTTTAACATTTCCCTTGTTTCCTGGTCTGCATCGCGTGAATGGATCACAACCGGCAAGTCCAATGCAACAGCCAGGTCCAGCTGTGCTTCAAAGACTTTGGCCTGATCGTCCCTTGCGGAATGTTCATAATAAAGATCATAGCCGCATTCACCAACAGCGATCATTTTGGGATTGGAATCCAGTTCTTTTTCAATCCATTGCAGATGGCTTGCTTCAACCCGGGATGCATCGTGAGGGTGAAATCCAAGAGTTCCGTATACGGATCGATAATCCTCACAAATGGTCTTTACCTGCAAGTTTGCTTTATGGCTGGTACCAATCGTAATGCAGAATACCATTCCCGATTCATAACTAGCCTTCAACACAGCATCTGTTGCTTGTTTTAGCATTTCCAAGTGGCAATGAGTATCAATCCAGGCAGGTTTACCAGTCATAGCAGTTAAAAAAGCGAATATGCAGGCCAAAACAGGCGATGTGTTAGAGCTGAACGCCTCAAATATCGTTATTATAGAGTAGATGAGTAAATGTGAGCAAGGGGAAAAAACCCGGTAAAAACCTATGCATCAAGCTCTATTGCCAGCATTTTGCCGGTACAGGCATTGTAACCGCGAGTTGCCCATTCCTGATCACAAATTCCGCAAAGATCAGCAGGGTGTAGTAAGGCTATATGGATAGAAGATTTAGCAGCTTTGAGTATCTTTATAAATGACTTGAATTTTTTTGATAGCTTCCCGTTGGCTGTTAACATCAACAATGTCGTACCAGAACTATTGCAGGCCTCAATAATTCGGTTTAGTTTTTCGGTATCTTGAAAACTGATAATGGTTTTGTCCACAACCCGGTCGCTGTGAGCAAGTATTCCATCCGCTGCTGCATTCCACCTTGTGTCCGCATTGATGCCCCTGTTAGCTGAGTTTTGCAACTCCACTAAATGATAGCTTACATTGGTAGTTGTTTTGTGCCTGATGATCCTCTTTTCCAATGTTTTTTTATGCAGCACAATGGCTGAATCCAATGTTGGTAGATTTGTTTGAGTTCTTAAAAATAAAGAATATGATTTGAAGAAGGAGGCAATTTTTGACTGTAATTTTTGAACAATATCGGGATTGGCGCAACTTGCTTTATCGTAAGCCGTTTTCAAATCCAGCTGAAATTCCCGGCTACGCTTTAAACTAAACGAACTAATAAACAGATCAACTCCGGCATCCAGGCCTTTTTTGATAATTGTTTCCCGTGGATAATTTTTACTCAATCCTTCCATCTCAACACAATCGCTGATGATGAGGCCTTTAAATCCCAACTTCTCCTGAAGCAACTCGAACAATATTTTTCTGGATAGACTCGCAGGAAATTCACTGTCCAACAAAGGATAGGATAGATGGGCTGTCATCACTGCTGAAACACCAGACCCTATGGCATTTCCATATGGTTTGAGATCTTTTTCCAGTTGTGCCTGGCTCTCATGAATCACTTGTCCGACTGCGTAATGTGAATCCGTTATCGTCCTGCCGTGAGTTGGAAAATGTTTGACTGTTGTACCAACTCTTAATCGATCGTGCTCTTCAATACAAATCTGACTGTATTGAACCACCCTTTCCGGATCATCACAAAAAGCACGGGTACCAATTACCTGGTTTTCAGAGAACAGCGCCAGATCTACCAATGGTACAAAATTCATATTAAAACCCAGATGAACCATCAACTCAGCCTGCATTCTGCAAGCTTCACGCACCGTGTCCAACGAGTTCGCGTAGGCCAGAGCTGAAGGAGAAGGGGGAACAGGGCAATCGGCAGGGAACCTGTTAACAATGCCGCCTTCATGATCCACGGCGATGATAATGTCACCAAGCAAATCGCGAATATTTTTGATCAGTAATGATGTCTGTTCAAGCGATTCGATGTTGCGTTTAAAGAAAATAACTCCTGCCGGATTCATTTCCAATAGATGCTTTTCCAGACTTTTGCCAAGATTTGTTCCGTCAAATCCAATAATAAAAGGCGATTTTTGAGCTAAATTTTCCATCAATCACTTTTACAAGAATTAAACTGAAGATTATACTTGCTTGTAATTTTTTATTGATAATTCGTCATTCCAATTATGACCACAGTAGCATAAACAACCTGCGATTAAATCTGATATGAAAAAGCTTATCGAAATCCTGCGCAAAAAGGAACGCCATATCCTTGGGGTAATGTCAGGTACCTCCCTGGATGGTATCGACATTGCCCTGGTTAAACTTACCGGATCAGGAAAGCACGTTCAAATAAACCCTCTTGAATTTAAAAGTTATCCAATGCCTTCTCCATGGCGGGAAAGGTTCCAAAAAGCTTTTTCAGCCAATACGGAAGAGATATGTCGCATCAACTACGATTCAGGTATCCTTTTTGCGGATACCATCAAAGCCTTCTGCAGGGACGTCGGGTATGCACCACAGGATCTGGATGCTATTGGCATTCACGGCCAAACCCTTTTCCACGTTCACAATCACAGCACCCTGCAAACCGGAGAATCGGAGGTCATTGCCCAGCGACTGGCTTGTGCGGTTGTTTCGGACTTTCGCAGTGGTGACATTGCTGCCGGAGGGACAGGCGCTCCATTGGTGCCATATTTGGATCAAATCCTGTTTCGCGAGGTGAATAAAAATATAGCTCTGCAAAACCTGGGAGGTATTGGCAATATCACCTTTTTACCGGCAAAAGCTGAAAAAGAAGTCATAGCTTTTGATACCGGCCCTGCAAACGCCATTCTAAACGAAGGAGTCGAGGTTCATACCAACAGGGAATTCTCATTTGATAAAGATGGTAAATTCTCCAAATTAGGTGCCACTCATAAACAATTGCTAAATGAACTTTTAGACCATGAGTATTTCAAAAGACCGTTACCAAAATCCACCGGCAGGGAGGAATTTGGTAAGGAATTTGTGCAGGGACTGATCAGTAAGCACCCTGAAATACTTGTCACAGACTTGCTCAGAACCTTTGTTTCTTTGATTGCTCACAGTATTAAATACGGCTGCGACACCTACTTGGAACCTCTGGACAAGCTATATATCAGTGGTGGTGGAGTTCATCATCCGTTGATTATTGATGAACTTAAGGCTTTGTTTGGAAAGGAGAAAATCATTTTGATGAAGGACATCAAAGGAGTTACGGCTGATTCCAAGGAGGCGATTGCTTTTGCCTTGCTGGCTCACGAGCGATTAAATGGGATACCAACAAACCTCCCCAGCGTTACCGGGGCAAAATACCGGACAACACTGGGAAAACTGACTCTGCCATTTTGACGAAACCCATATGGCAGGCTATTGAAGCTCTTTGGCTCCCTGGTAGACCAGTTCAAACAGCTCTTCCAAATCTTCTTCCTCCACACAGCTGAAGGCAATGCGAAGATCCCATTTTCCGGGAGCGATAGTCCCTACTCCATATTTATCCAATAAGTGGATTCTGAGGCGTTCAGCTTCCACACTATGCAACTTAAGGCACATGAAGTAACCGGAATTAAATGGATAGTAGCTCCAGGTTTGGTTGAACTTCGGGTTTTGCAATATCTCTTTCAAGCGAGCAGCCCGTCGTTTCATAATATGATATTTTGATTCCAGATTCACCCAATACTCCGGGTCCTGCAGGATGGTTTCAACAACCGTCTGCGCTGGTTGATTGCAGCTGGATATCGTACTTCGTACAATTCCCTGGCACTTCATTTCCAGGGCAGAATAAAGATTTAAGCTATCAACGCACTTATTGCCGAAGGTAATAAACCCGGTGCGAAATCCCCAGGCGTAACTTTCCTTGGTGGCACCGTCCAGCTTAACAGCCAGCACATTTTCGTGAATGTCACAAAAGCCGGAGAATAGAGATTCTTTGACACTATCCTCATAAAACAATCCAAAATAGGCATCATCAGAAAGAACAACCAGCCTTGTACCCTGATCCGCCTGGTTTTCAACAACCTTGAAGATTTCCTGTGCTTCAGTATGCAGGGGGGTATAACCGGTCGGGTTGTTCGGAAAACTTAACAAAACCATCAACTTTTTGCAGGTCTTGGCCTGCGCGGACATGGTCTCTTTGAGAGCTTTGACATTGAAGCCTCCCTTTTCATTAAACATGGGAAAGGTTTCTATTCTACCACCTTTTCTGGTTACAAAATTGAGCCGATACACTCCCCACAATTTATCCGGAATAACGACTACATCACCCGGTCCAATAAACATATCACCTGCAATACACAACCCGTGAGTTAACGCGCTGGTAACCATAGGTAAACTGGTTTTCTTTCCTTGAAGGGTAGGATTGTTTCTGATCAGTTTTTCTTTCCAGAGTTGCCGTAACTTCATACGTCCACCCGGAGGGGCGTAAGTATAAATATCTTCCGGAGCAAGGTTATTGAAAAACTTTTTTGTCACGTTTAAATGCATTGGTTTGTACCCTTCCAAGGCGATACCAATAGTGGCATTGAAACGGTGAGCTTTTTCCTTTGCTTCTGCCGATTGGGTGAGAATACCGGCTGGAAAAAACATTTTTTTGCCTTGTTCGGACAAGCAGTCATAAACGGCGGGAGAAGCCGACTTGATTTTTTCGTTTAGTTCGATAGCTAACGGATCCATCCGTATTTCCTGGTATTATGAGGTTAGTTGGTTCTTTTTATGTGGAATGCAGGCTAGCCGTTAATTTTAACCAACGGGAAAAGCTTGTCAAACGTAAAAGCTTTTTGGATTCCATTGTGCATCAATGATTTGAAGATTAAAATGATGCCTCCCCTTGCGAAGACTTTTAATTTACTGCAATCTCATTTATCTTCTAAGTGGGTCTGCACGCGGAATAATAAAACAGAATAGAAATCGTAAATAAAACAAGCAACTTCAAGAATATGGCACAATCCTTAATCAAACCGGAACATTTTACACTTCCAAAACTGAATGAAAACATTTTTTTATTCTTTATTCAGCATCACCTGTATTTGTTTCATGAGTTGGTAGAAGGCGGAAAAATCAAGTCGTATGGTCCAGCCAAGCGCTTCGATTTTACCTGTCAAGGTAAGGATTGTACTGCCCTGGGAGGCTTCATCGGAGCTCCCCTGGCTGTAATTATTTTAGAAAATGCCATTCACTCCGGTGGCAAATACATCAAAGGATTTGGAACAGCCGGCTGTGTCGGATCCCATTCCATTGACATTGGAGAGGTTCACCGACCGGCCGAGGCGGTGGATGAAACAGGTATGATCAGGGACTATGGAGGTGACGAAACGATTACCCAACTCAATTATCAAAACCATCAACCCAGTTGCAGGCGAATTGTGACTGTAAACAGCTTTTACCGCCTGACTGAAGTGAAGCTGGAGCAATATAAAACACAGAACATTGACCTGATCGATATGGAAGCCGCACCGCTGGATTTCGTTTCCCGATCCAAAGGGGTTCGGTATGACCCGCTTTTTGTCGTTAGCGACAAAATAAATCCGGATCATACCTGGCAATATGAAAATAAAAGTGCCAAATTTATGGCTGGGATTGAAATGGGACTAAAACAGCTATTAGATTGAAATTTACTGGTATTCCACCAACATCGCCGCTGCAACCTCTTTTGCCTTGTCCAATCCGCACAAAAGCTCCACCAGCTTCAAAGAAAACTCAATCGCCGTGCCCGGTCCCTGGCTCGTTACACAATAACCATCCACAACGACTTTCGCTCCTGTTGATGATTGGTCATCCAAATGTTCGGCAAATGCCGGATAACAAGTGGCTTTTTTTCCAGCCAACATTCCGTGCGACTGAAAAACCACCGCCGGAGATGCACAAATCGCTGCAACGTACTTGTTGCCGGCTTGTTGCTTCAAAAGCATTTCCTTTAAAACCTCGGAATCCTTTAGATTATCTGCGCCCGGCAAACCTCCCGGAATAGCAATCATATCGAAATGGGTATCGATACAATCGTTGACTAGTTTATCCACAACAACACGAACTCCCCGCGCACAAGTTATCTCTTTTTCATGCACGGATGCCACCGTGACATCCAGCTCTGCTCTTCTCAAAACGTCAATCATTATGACCGATTCCATATCTTCAGAACCGTTCGCCATCGCGACTAACACAGACTTTGCCATTTTTCCTCATTCAGTTGGGTTAGTTTAAGAAAAAATCATCCCCGGGGAATGATCCTGTTTTAATGTCATTAATTACACCATCTTCAACTCGAACTGCCATGGGCAGTCTTCCGCGTAAAAATCGCGTTTTTCGACTTTGAATATCAAAAAATGAAACCCCTTTGTTTAAAAGCTCGGCATCTGCGATTTTCTCAGAATCGCTTGTTGAATTTAACACGATAATACCGACTTTTAACTTTGGGTGGATCAATTCAGAAAGCTTTTTTATCCAGGATTTGCAAAGAGAGCAATTGGCTTCAACCAGTATAAAAACCAGATTGTGTTGATTGATATTCGCTGCGTTGACAGGATAAAATTCTGATATCCAGGGTTTACCTGGCTTGAGTCCTAAGACATCGAATAGTGGCCTGCGCAGGGTCTTTTTGGAAATCAGGTGAAAAACCAGAATGACGGCTATAACAAAGTACAATCTTTGTGAGTTTCCATCATT
>JAKSDL010000844.1 GCA_022360105.1 Pseudomonadota bacterium | reverse complement strand
AAGCCGCTTTTTTTCTTTTGGAAAGGATAAAAGAATCGAAACCACAGGATTTTCCAGTGTTCTTTCCAGAAAAGATGAGTCCTGGGAGATAGGGCAGGAAAGACGAATTGAATTCCATGAAAAAGGCATTCGACAATCAGTGGAAAACAGTTTAAAAACTGCCGTGGATGAAATGCCTGTGGTATTTACCAAAGAACTGGTCAATCCCAAATATACCGGCTTTGGTTCCTTAATTTCTGAAATTCGAATCAAGCGGAAAGGTGCGGTCAATTATAATCCTGATCTGTTCGCCTTGTATCAGAAAATTGCCGGGTTGTTTTCTATTTTTGTCATGATTTTACTGGCACTGCCTTTTTCAATCTATTCGGGACGGTCAGCAAACGTCCGAACAGGTATCGTTGTTTCGATTGTATTGGGATTTGTCTTCTGGTTGGTAGATCAAATTTTATTATCGTTTAATACGACAGGGATGTTACCAATGGGGGTTTCGGCGTTTGGAGCCAATGTAGGATTTCTTATACTGGCCTTTATCTTGATTCGATTGAAGAAGACGTAGCGCGGTGGTGATCAACAATGTCAGACAAACGATAACAGGCTTTGTCGAGTCCTTTTCGGCTGACACTTGAGATGGGCAGAAGTTCCTCACCCAACTCCCTGAATTCTGTGATTATCTTCTCAATATCCAGATCTTCCCTGATGGAGTCGATTTTAGTAAGCAGGATTATTCGCTGTTTTTTCAACAGTTCCGCTTCATACTGTTCCAGTTCATTCAACAATACTTTATACACTTCCACTGGCGGTTTTGCGACCAGATCCGAGCTGTCGATCAAAAATGCCAAAACCGAGGTTCGCTGGATATGTTTGAGAAATTGATCCCCCAGTCCTGATCCCAGGTGCGCATCTTCGATTATGCCGGGTATATCAGCCACAACAAAGGTTTTATGGTTGGCAACCTGAACAACGCCAAGATTTGGTACAAGAGTAGTAAACGGATAGTCCGCTATTTTGGGTTTTGCGTTGGATATAGACGAAATGAAGGTCGACTTTCCTGCATTGGGAAATCCAACCAGGCCGACATCTGCCATGATTTTCAATTCCAGGCGGATTGTCATTTCCTGTCCGGGTTCTCCGGGTTGGGCATACCTGGGAGCACGATTGGTACTGGACTTAAAATGAACGTTGCCGAGTCCGCCTTTGCCGCCTTTCAGCAACAGAATCTTATTCTCTTCCAGGATCTCCAGAATGATTTCGTCCGTATCGTCATTGATTATAATGGTACCCAGAGGAACCCGGATTATTTTGTCTTCCCCGGATTTTCCGTACTTATTGTCGCCTTGACCCGGCATGCCGTTGCCTGCCTTTTGGTGGGGGTGCAATCGGTAGTCTTGAAGACTGGTTAATCTGGAATCACCTTCAAAATAGACGCTACCGCCTCTTCCCCCGTCTCCGCCATTCGGTCCGCCAAATTCAATGAATTTTTCTCTTCGCATGGAAGCGCAACCGGCCCCACCTTTTCCTGATTTAACAAAGATTTTGGCTGAATCGACAAACTTCACGTCACTATTCTCTTTTGAAGATTTAAAAGGGTAAGGTTTATCTTAACGTCATTTGGTAAGTGTCGCTTTTCGAAGCTGCAAGTTTCGCTTCTCATATTCAGGATGACAATCAGTTCCGATTCTTTTAATTAAATGACATTAAGGTTTAACTTATCGCGATAGTATTGAAAACCTGGGTAACTTTAAAGTATAAGCCAGATAACGGGTTACGTCTATATTCTTTAATATTCAATAATATCAGGAAGAAAATTAAGATGTTCACTAAAAGAGCATGTTTTCATCAACAAAACTGAAAAAACTATCCGCACCGATAATTATATGATCGAGCACTTTGATGCCGACCAAATCTCCCACATCCTGCAACCTTTGGGTAATGGCCAGATCCTGGTTGGATGGTGTCGGATCTCCGGAAGGGTGGTTATGCACAAGGATTATGGCTGCAGCTCGCAGTTGTATAGCTGTGGCAAAAACCTCTCTTGGATGCACCAGACTCTGATTCAAGGTTCCCAAGCTGATGAGTCTCTTGGAAATGACGCGATGCTTGTTATCCAGGGTAACTGCATAAAACGATTCCTGGGCGTCTTTTCTAAGTTCCTTTTTGAAATGATCATAAATCTCCCTGGCGTTGGTGAAAGTTTTTTTCAACAACGGTGAATCGGATTCTCGTGACCTTTCCGAGAGTTCTTTAGCTGCAAGCAGTTTGGCCAAAATCTGTTCATCATCCTGGCAGGTGACTTCAGAAAATTGATGGTGGGAAATGCCGGGGAAATTTTCTATAAACGATGTTTGAAGTCTAGAGCTATACCAGTTCTTATCGGCAATCAGTCTTAACAATTCCATTGTGGGAATATGTTTGCTGTCTCCGGTTTTAATTTGGTTCAAGGTGTCTGGTAGCAGGTGTTTTCGGAGGTTTTCCTGATAAAACTTACAGCTTGACTGTAGCGGACATTCTACGCAGGAATTTTGGTTAAAACAGAATGGTTGGGATAAAATCGTGAAGTTTTGGTTGAACAGGCAATCTAACGATCGATCCAGTTTGAAAGCAGATATCCTGTCTTCTGCAATTGATACCAGGCAATCCCACCATCGGTTAAAACCGGGGTTTTCATTGGTTCCTTCAGACCATTTAAGCCAACCCTTTGCTGCAGCTTTTGAAAAAGGAACCAGGTATCCGCAATTTGCCAGAAAATCGGCACCTAACCAAATGTCTTTAAACTCAAGGGATTGAAAAATCGATAGGGCAGCGGACTTTGGATCATCCAGCAACCAGCTATGCCATGAGCCGTCGATCCACTTATTTTGATGGCTCAGAAATGCCTTAAGTTGCTCGAAAAGACTCTGTTTTTCAGTTTCTGAAAACATGGCAAAAATGCCTGTTTCAACCCGACTTTTAATGCCAGCATCAGTAATATAAGCTGTGAATTGAAATTGGGTGTCTACCAGATATTTCAGATAATTTGGATGTTCCTTAAACAGGTTTTGTAAAGAGTCGGGGATAATTGCGGTTAAAAAAGCTCTTTTGATCTGATGCAAGTCGGGGGGCGTTTCAACAAGATCACAATGTGCACAGGAAAATGTATCCAAGGCAGGTCGCTTGCCATTTTCATCAATCCAGGTGTTTAACGTGTTAACAAATGTTGAAAACATTATTTCGGTTTTGTTGGTCGACGATCAAACGTTAATTTTGTTAATCCATTTGGTTTAGAAGTATCCAGATGGTATTCAGGGTTGCAACAGCTTTTTCTGCGATTTTTATTCGAGCAAAGTCTGTCACTTCTGTTCGTGTTGGATTAATTTCAATGGTTGGAATATTGGAATAGTGGGCTGCTACAACAGGTTGGGCTATGTATGGAAAAACACTGGTCGTTCCAATAGAAAATACGGCATCAAATCCTTTCTGCAGCTCCTGACTCAGCTTTCCCGTTTTTTTAGTGGAGAGTAGTTCTTCAAATAGAACAACATCCGGTCTCATCTGTTTTCCGCAACTCGGGCAGACCGGTGGAATATCCTGCTCGCTGTAATCTTTGACAGATTTTTCAAAATTGCATGACATGCAGAACAGGTCCATTAAATTGCCGTGGATATCGATAATATTGGTGGAGCCGGCTTTATGATGAAAACCGTCTACATTTTGAGTTAATACGCAGACCCGGTTAAATTTGCTTTCCATTAAGGCGATCACTTCATGGGCGCGATTATACGATTTACCTCTGCATGCTTCTTCCATTTGAGCGAGGTATTTCCAGGTAACATCAGGTCTTGATCGTAACATACTGCCGGATAGAGCTTCTTCAATTCGAATTCCATCTTCTGTGTTCTGATTATTATAAAGCCCGCTGATTCCTCGATAGGTTGGCAATCCCGATTCCGCAGAAATACCGGCTCCGGTAATGAACAACAGATCGTTCGAATTTTCAAGAATTTCTACAACTTCAGCTATTTGTTGATCAAACATTTCTCCCGACATCTTTATCCTTTTTAATAATCAATTCCTGAAATCTTGTGCGTTTCTACAGGCATTCTGCTTTGAATTTTTTGTTGAAAGGCTGGATCCAGCTCTCCGTAAATAATGCCTTCACCTTTTTCTATAACACTGACGATATCCCCCCATGGGTCAATGATAACCGCACTTCCAAACGATTCCCTGGTTTTGCTGTGTTTTCCGTATTGTGCTGGTGCTGCGATATAAACCTGGTTTTCTATGGCACGACATTTCAATAGATTAAGCCAGTGCGCTCTTCCCGTAGGCACGGTAAAAGCGGCTGGAACAAATATTACCAGGGCGCCTCTGCTCGCCAGTTTTTGATAAAGACTGGGAAATCGAAGGTCGTAACAGATGGTTAAGCCGGTTCTGCCAATTTCATGATCAAAAATGGCGATTTCCTTACCCGATTCAATAACGTCTGATTCCAATATCTTGACATTTTTCAGATCAATATCAAACAGATGAATTTTTCGATAGGTACCTGTGATTTCTCCTGTTTTATCTATCAGAACAGATGTGTTGTATGCTTTCATGGGATTGTGCGGAATGCGTTCGTAGATACTTCCCATGAGGATGGATATACCCAGTTCCCTGGCTTTGTTTTGAAAACACTCAACCAGTGGACCCGGAACAAGTTCTGCTGCTTCAAGGTAATGCTCTTTATCACCCAGCAGGAGGAAATTTTCGGGAAAGGCAACCAAATCAGCGTTCTCAGCTGCTGCTTTTTCTGTAAAAGTAAACGCTGTGTCCAGGTTTTGTTCTCTGTCCATGGTTGTGTTCATTTGAACAACAGCTATTTTGCTCATCTCTCGATCCTCTTTCTAAAAACGGTGGTCACTATTCTGTTGGAGCAAGCTCCTCAAGGCGGAATTGCGCCTTTATTCTTAAAGGGTTGGTGGGTTTCAGATCCATCAGTTCCTTATACAAATCCAAAGCTCCGTTTAGATCTCCGGAGCGCTCTAACGAAACTCCCAGCCACCATTTGGCATCATACTTTTTATTGGACTTTGGATACTGTTTTAGCAATTCAAACAACCTTAAGGAAGAAGTATTATAATCCCCTCTCAAAAATGCCATATAAGCGATGAAGTAGAGTGAATCGTCTGCAAGGTCGGATTTCGGATGATTTTTGCGAAAATCCTTGAACTGCTGATCTGCCTTTTTGAATCTTCGTGCTTTGAACGATTTAAAGGCGACCTCAAAATCAGCCTGTTCTTTGTCTTTATCTTCAGCAGCGCTATCTATGCTGGTTTCGAAAAACTTTTGCAATTCTTGAAGAGCGATGACCTGATCACCCATGCGTTTATTGAGCTTGTTTATTCGGGAAGCATTTCTTCTCAGGGTGCGTTGAGTCTGCTCATTATCGTTAGTAGCCAGCTCGAGATCGTTTTTAATGGTATCGAGTTCGTCGATAAAAAACTGCTGGGCTTTTCTGAAGTTATTCAGTTTCTCGTTAATCTCTCTTTTGTATTCGGCCACCTCGCCCCTGAGATCTGCAAGGGTCTTAAGTTCCTGTTTTTCCAATGCCACCACCCTGGCTTCCAGAATTTCCATTTTGTCTTGCAGATGCGGTACTGTAGCTTTTGGAGCACAACCAGCCTGGGTAAAGAGAAAACTAATCAGCAGGAAGAAGCCTGTTATGGTTATATGTTTAAGATTATTTTGAGTCATATGGTGAAATCTATTGGTTAGATTTAATTTTAAAAGGTTTCCATCGGTACCTTGCTGACCAGGTAGGGTTAAATTCGCTGATGCCCGGTCCTGTCTTCGTCAAACGACGCTTGTACGTTCCGTCTGCCCGAATGATATACAGTTTCTGCTCAAAGTTAGATTTTGAGACATAGAGTATCTGTCTGCCGCTAGGAGACCAAACCGGTTGCTCTGACGACGAATTGCCTGAAGTGACTTGTTGAACAAAATCCCCGTCTCTGTCCATCAGGAAGATCTGACGGAAATTATCTTTTAAACCGGAAAACACAATGTAGGCTCCATCGTTGCTCCAGTTCGGTTCGTAATTCATCGGCCCTTCATAGGTCATACGGAAAGTATCGCCGGTATCCAATATCCGCTGGTAGATCTGAATACTACCTGAGCGATTGGAAACAAATAACAAACGACCTCCATCCGGAGACAAGCGCGGATTGGTCTCAGTTGTAGAGCGTTTAGTCATTTGTTGGATGATGTTTCCTTTGAGATCAATCTTGAAAAGGTCTGAATTGCCCTGTTTTGATTTAGTGATTACCAGTTCTTTGCCTGATCCAGCCCAACTTCCGCCACTTGTTTTACTGAGATTTTTGAACAAAGTGGAGATCTCACCGGATGCGAAAGAAAGCATCCTTAAATGGCTTCCCTTTCTGCCGAGTGTTGTAAAAATAATAGATGATCCATCCGGTTTCCACCTGGGCAGAATATTATAATTGCCGTCATTAAGCAATTCATAGCTTTTGTCACCAAAGGCATCTGTCAACATGAGCCGATAATTCCCGGTAGCGTCTTTCTCAACGTAAGCTATGGCACTGCGAAGCACACTCCTTTCACCCGTGAGCTGAAAAATGATCTCTTCAATCATGCGAACGGTCTGTGGCTCGATATCATCAGGACCGGAGATCTTTAAACGATGATCAAACAACGTGGTATTGTCCGGTGTAAAAATCCAGGCTCTGATCTCGTGATTAGGAATGAAGCGCAATTTGAGAATCAAATCGACGTTGTCGTAGAGGTTTTTGATGTCGAACAACCCTGACCACATCAGGTTTCTTTTCAGTAAACCAACAGTCTTCATTAACTGCTTCTTATTGGTGCGGGGATTTTTTTCAACATTTACAGCAATTTGCAATCTGCCGTAGTTAAACCCACTGATATCGATAATCTCTTCATCGTGATAGGCAAAAACGCTTGTTGAACAAACAAGGAAAGCAAAAATACACCACAACCTTTTAATTAATCTCATTTCAGTTTTTAATAGTTGGTTGATTATCTGACCAGACTGTCTGCTGTAAATCTGAATTTAGCTTGGTAAACTGGCTCGTCAACCAATAAGATATTAGGGATTTTGGGAAACGGCGTTGAAACCCTGATAGCTTTGATAGCGGCTCTTTCAACAAGTGTTGATCCGGAACTATCCAGCAGTTCAATTTTGACAACATTTCCTTCGGCATCAATGATGGCTTCCAAAATAATAACGAAGTCTTTTTTACTATTCGGGGGTACGGTCCAATTTGCTGTAATAAGTTTTTTTAAGGTCTCTCTATAGTTATTTGTTTGTTTTTTCTTTTCCCAAACACGACGAGCAGGTGTCAGGTGACTAAAATCTCCGGTCGTCTGGTCGCTTTTTTCCTGTTTGGCAGAGGCAATTTGTTGTGTTTTTAAGTCGGATTGTTTCTGATCTGTTTTTGGCGTTAGGGTCGGGTTCGAGGTGGTAGTCTGCAGAGTCTTTTTGGTGTTTGTTTTATCCACCTTTTTGGGGGTCGTTTCCTTGGTCATTTTATTGGCACGCAAGTATCCTAATAGGTCGGATTGCTTCTTATCGATGTCGCTATTTAACTTATTATCTGAATGTAGTTTGAGACCTTTGGATCGAATTAAATCATCCAGACTTTTTGAAGACAGAGTAGGGGCAGCAGATTGAATCGAACTGACGGTTTCTTCAGATTTTGCCTGAGATTTGGCTAAAGTTTCCAACTGTTTTTGTGTGTCAGGATTTACAAACTCAATAGTCGCCTCAAAACTTTCAATTTTACTGCCAAAATGGATGGAGCCGGAGATCAGAAACAAAACAATGATTGCGTGGAATGCAAAAGAAGCAAAAAAATAGGTATGAGAATGAAGTAAAAGCCTCATGGTTTTGCCCTGTGAGGAAGGTAAATAGCCGCGACTATGCTCTGTTCTTTTCCTGAACAAGAAATCCCAGCCGTTGGATACCATTGTTTTTTAACATCACCATCAGACCGGCGATTTTCTCCCAGTCAACTCTTCTGTCAGCTTCGACAAAAGTGGTTTTGCCTGGATTATTTTCCTTCCAGACCAAGGCTTCCTTAAGTAGGTTTTTGGGGGTGTAGCGTTTTCCTTT
>JAKSDL010000602.1 GCA_022360105.1 Pseudomonadota bacterium | reverse complement strand
TTTCAACTATTGCCTTTGTGATAGCAAGTCCCAGACCTGAGCCGCTTGACTTTTTAGTACTATTCACTCTGGTGAAGCGTGTGAAAATGTTTTGCATTTCATCGGTTAGAATTCCGCCCCCATTATCCTCAACAGCTATGAAGATAGATGACTGATGCCTGGAAATGGCAACATGGACCTCTCCATCATCTTCTGTATGTTCACATGCATTTTTTAAAATATTAAGGAAAGCTTCACCCAGCCAGTACTTGTCACAGCGCATGGTTTCATTGCCGATTATTGTTAGTTTTTTATCTTTGTATATGGGTTGCAGCTTGTCCCATGAAGTTTTTATTATACTCTTGATATCATGCTCGCTAAACTCCAAGCTATATGCATTCACACGCAACTTTTCTAATCGTATAAGTGACTTTATATGATGCTCCATATGCTCTATCAGCTCAAGCTGCTTGTGGCTATGAGGTGCATTATCCATTTCACAATAAAGCTTGATACCTGCAAGCGGTGTCTTGAGCTGATGTGATATATCCGCAATGAACCCAGAGCTTTCCTTTGATTGTTTTTTTATATTTTCGTCCTGTCGCAAATACCGTTCTTGTAATTCAACAATGCTATTTATTAGAGTGGCATACTTGTTATCTTCAATACTGAATGTCGCACCGGTATCTTTATCAGATAAAAACTCATATAGCTGCTTTTCAATGATTTTTATTTCGTTTTTGTGATTTCTATTTGCATGAATGCTGGCAATGAGCACACCTAATAAAAGTGCACATAAGAATACAATGGCATATATCATATGTCATCTTCCCATTTGTACCCTACACCTCTGATAGTCTTTATATAGGAGGGACCTATCTTTTCACGAAGCCTGCTCATATGGACTGACAGTGTATTGTCCTCAATAAACATGCTGTCATCGTCCCAAATTTTCTTGAGTAGCTGCTTTCTCTCCAAGACTTGTCCATTATTTGATATGAGTATGGCTAATAATTGAAATTCGATTTGTGTTAAATATAAAGCTTTGCCATCTTTATTTACGTTAAAGTTTCCTAAATCTATTTTAATGCCATCATGTTTGATGACAGTTTTATTGTTTCGCCTGATCAATGCACGAATACGGGAAAGTAGCTCAAGCAGACGAAACGGCTTTGTGATATAATCGTCACCGCCTGCATCCAATCCCTTTACGATTTGGAATTCTTCATCACTTGCAGTCAAGAAAAGTATCGGTGTCTCCAGTTTCTCTTTACGCCACTTCGCACATAAATCCAGTCCGTCGCCATCGGGCAGGGAAATATCCAGTATGATTAGATCATATATATTATTACTTACACATTCTTTGGCATCTTTAACCGACCCTACCGAATCAACCATGTACTCATTATCAAAAAGTAGCTCAGTAAGCCCATCATTTATATGAATGTCATCCTCAACCAATAATAGCTTAGCTTTCATATCCAATCTCCATTTTGCAACTATCGTATTTCATCGTAATTGTATCATAGATTGGGATGCTAAATTAATTCTTACTAAATCGTAAGATAAGTATGATATATTGATTTCATTTAGTATTAGCGATGTCCATTATTCGCCACCATCGAAAACGCAAGCTATGGTAAACTATAACTATCCATCTATAAAAACGGAGGATGCCCAATGAAATCAGTTAGTAAATTTACCGTTCTCTTTGTAATATTTCTCACAGTAGTATTAATGGGTGCATGCTCTAAGATCCTGCCCGATACCCCTAAGCAGGATCAGCTGATGCTGGAAGCTCTGCTGGCAATACAGGCAGAGGATTTGGAAACACTGGATCGTATCACCGTGCCGGATGTCAAGTTTGATGAGAAGTTATGTAAAGAATTTAATGACTATATGGTAGGGGAGGTCATTGACTTTGAAAAGAGGAGCTACTATGTCAATAAAAGCATTAGGGGCAACGGCCAATATAAATCGACACAGTGGACACAGCAGTACCTCGTGAGTACGGACAAAGATGAGTATTTTATCAACATAGTCACAATATCTGAAAATAATGGGCCATTGCTTATCGCTCAGTTCAATGTGACTCAAAAGGACGAGGCCATCGACTACAGCCGCGAATCAAAGCGCATATATGACTTTGGTAAGATGAATGGTCTGCAGTATGGGCTGTTTGCTGTCT
>JAKSDL010000004.1 GCA_022360105.1 Pseudomonadota bacterium | reverse complement strand
GTTATTCACACACGGCTAAAATTACACACACGTCTATTATAATATGAATTTCGTTCACAGTGGTCAAGATATACAAATAACTTTAATCAGAATAATTTGAACATCCGGGCATTAGAACCATATGAAATAACGGGTGCAATCTCTCAGGTCTTAATCTATCTACAACGAATCTGGATCATGTCCAGGCTGATCAGGCAAATTATAAAGGCGCAATTGGCGTACCGGCCTGGATAAAAACCGGCTTAAATCAAGAAGGAATATTTTCAAAGGTATTATTAATCAAACAGATAAAAACCGGATTTAAAAACCTCAAAGGTGCCAATTTAAAAGGACTCGACTTGCGGGATGTTGACCTGTCGAACGCTAACCTGGAGAATGCCGATTTGACCAATGCGAAATTGAAAAATGCTATTTTGGTCAGTTCCAATTTAATCAATGCCAGGTTCAACAATCAGCAGATTGAAAATGCTAAGTTGGGAGGGGCCACAATAGCAGTCGGAAAAGTATGTAAAACTCCATCTGTCGGTTATTGCCGCCTATAGAGGGATTGTGGTCAGACCTGGCTATCACACGGGAAAATTACCCGGCATCACCTATTTTTGACTTTGGAATGCAATTTTTTGGGGGGGACAAAAAGCATTCTAAGTGCACTAACTTGCAAATTAAAATGTATTTTGTTTTGCAAGCGGTCCTAAAGCCACATTTTCAGCTTTGAAAGAGCAGTTTTAAGACTAAAAAGTGATTTGGAGGCAAAAGTAATCATACACCGTGAATGAGTCAGGTCCGATCTATAGTGGTATTCATCCGGTTAAGCTTGCGTTCTTCTCCAATTAGCGACAGATTTTGCAATGACAATCATTACGAAAGAAAAACGCAAGCTTATTCGAAGGGACTAACCAAATACACGTCTTGAGTACAAAATCAGTGCAATCATTAAAATAGTAGCTGCCATTTTTTGCTCCTTTTTAGAAGTTTCATGCAATAAGAAGGTTAGAAGATTTACCGGAATTTAAAATCAACCACCGAAGTTCCCACCACCGATAGTTGCTACTGCTACATCAGAATCACGGACGTTCAGTTGATAAGTTACATCGATTTCCTGCTGTCTTTTAACATCATCAAAACCATTCAGTGAGCAGGTCTCTTCAAGTTGATCAATCCGACTCTGCAGGTCATGCGCCAGTATATTGACATCCTCGATATTCTCCAGCACATCGGCTTTCGCATAACCAGGCTTTGATTCGAATTTGTTCACGATGTCGGAAACGCTTTCTTTCCAAGCCTTCAATTCTGATTTTAAGCTGTTGCATACATTTGCTGATTTCATTTTATTCTCCCTAGGTTGGGTTTAATAAAAAGGAAAATCGACCTGCAGCCGATCTCTCTATTTTAAGTTGTTCAAGTTGGTAACATTATTTTCAGTAAGTGTGCCTAAGGCGTCTTTTTTTATCATCGGCATTCCTATTATTATTTAATGCTATGAAATTATTTATGTATTTTATTAATAATTTATACAGGGGGTTCAATTTTTAATGATCAAAGGCGAATTTTTGAGTTAAGGTAACACATTTGGTAACAATAAAGTAACAGTTTGAGTAACAAAATCTTTGTTACCTTAAAGAACATATTTCATTCCTAATTTTGTTCCGCCTGAGCGCTTTTTTCTCCGGCAGTCAGTGGTCCGGCTTATTGGGTCCATATCCCGGGGTCGGTATTTTAATTTTGATGCTGACAACTGAGAAATCGGCATGGGATTCACTTAAGACCTGCCATAGACAATTTAGCCGGTTAATTCCCCCTTAAGCGAAAAATTGATTGAGGGCTTTTTTTTGTGATAGAATGAACCATCAGTTTGCTCATTCGTTTAAAAACTATGAGGTTAATACTATGATACTAATGGACATATTTGGCTCTTTGGTTCCGAAAAGATTTGGAGAAAACACCGAAGCTGCCAACAGGGCCCGGTTGGTTGTAGGAATTATTGTTACATTGATAGCGGCGGGTACGATTTTCAGCAGTGTTTATTTTGCCATGGGCCATCCCATTGGAGCAGTCAGTATCCTGGTTGGAGCGATTTTATTTATTGTCGTGTTGTTTCAAATGCGACTGACCGGTTCCTTGCTCATCATTGGAAACGAAGTAGCGGCTATCATGTTCCTTATCCAGCTAAGTCTCAGTGTCACAACCGGTGGCGTTTTAGCTCCAAACACCATGTGGCTTACCACAGTACCTGTTTTGGCAATTATTTTAAACGGAGTCAGATACGGGATTATCTGGATCGGTATTGTCATGTTAGCTATTGTTGCCATGTTTGTCGGAAATTTGCTGGGAATTGAATTTCCGGTTTTAGCGGATTTAAACCAAGACAAGTTAACTCTTTATCAGACATTGATAGTAACCGGCCTTGTTTTTTTCATCGGTTCCTTTTGTTTGATTTTCGAAATCATAAGATCCAAGGCCATGAATGTTTCCGAGAAGTTAAGAGTTGAAGCTGTGGAGTCGGCTGATTCGTTGAAGAAAACCACTGATGATCTTCAACTAATGAAATCAAGAAGAGACAAGATGATCAAGGAGCTGGCTGATACGATTGAACATATCAATGTTGGGGCACAATCGTTATCTCAATCCGCTCAAAGCCTGTCTAGAGGCTCGGCTTCCCAGGCAGCTTCCATAGAAGAAGTGTCTTCTTCCATGAACGAAATTGAGGCGCAGACGAAAGCAAATAATGAACATGCGGATCAGGCCATGCAATTGTCACAACAAGCCCTGGATACCGTTGATAGAGGAAATAAACAGATGGAGGCCATGCAGCAGGCAATGTCACGGATTGCGAACACAAGCAATGACGTGTCGAAAATTATCAAGGATATTGATGAAATAGCTTTTCAAACCAACCTGCTGGCTTTAAATGCCGCGGTGGAAGCTGCCAGGGCCGGTAAACACGGTAAAGGATTTGCTGTTGTAGCGGAAGAGGTTCGTAACCTTTCGGAGCGCAGTGCCGTTGCAGCAAAAAATACGGCTCAATTGATCGAAAACTCTATTCAGGAAGTGAATAACGGTGTCAGCAATTCGGACCAGACCGCAACTATACTGGATGAAATACTGGAGAGTGTTAAGGCGTCCAACTCTTTGGTTGGATCGATTTATCAGGCTTCGACTGAGCAGAATTCCGGCATTGAGCAGGTGAACACCGCACTTTCCCAGGTGAATGAAATAGCGCAGCAAAACACGGCTATATCGGAAGAAACAGCATCAGCCTCGGAAAAGCTTACCGATCAATCCACAAAACTGGATCAAATGGCGAAAGAGTTATAAATGTTTGTATAAAAAAGATTAAACCGGTTAAACCACTGCGTCCTCTATTGTCATATCAGATACACTGAGATCAATCTCTCGATAATTCCAATATCTTACCCAGCTTCCATTGCCATCAAGCAGCATGCGTTTTTTTATTCGCCGATGTATTTGTCCTTTAAGTGATATTCGGGGGTTATGCCGGCGCCTGGTATAGGAAAAAAAGGGCCGGCACCAGCTGAGGTTTCCTGCCCTTCGTATCTTCGTGGTGAAAACCAACAAGGGGTAATTGTGCTGAACAGATACACCTATTTTGCTTTTAAAAGTTGCTTTTATTTCGACAAAAGGTTTGATTAATTGCTATAATACGATTTAGTACCTCCACTTTTATTGAGCGGTTTCATTGTCTTATCAGAAACCAGGTTTATGAAAAACCAGATAAAGGTGTCTCAAGACTGCGAGAGATATGAAGGGAGTGCCCAGGGGGAAACAAATTGTATTTGAAGGTGGCGTTCAGTTTAAAGAACTGCTCGTTGATTCAGTTAACGACGTATTCGATATTGGGGGAATCAGATGTTGATTCGCTTCCACAAGCGTATGCAGGCATGGGATGTAAACATATCAATGGCTTGGTCAAAACAGACCGGCAGATCAGGATGATTCTCAATATCAAGAAAATTCAGTATGAGAACAAGGATTTACTGGCAGATGCCAGTTGATAATGTGATAAGTAAAAGGAGCCAATATGAAAACTCTCGAATATCTCAAACGATTTGAATTGATAGGTATTGCAACAAGTATCTTGGCGCTGTTGGGCTTTTTTACGGTCTCGGCTGCAATGAGTGGAGAAAAAATAATCGCGGGTTTGTTAATACTCAGTTCAGCGGTGCTGTTTTTTCTTGTCTATTTCTTAACGGGCAGGGTCGAAAAGGCGGTTTTGGAAAAGAACTACTGGTATGAGCAGATTATTGATCTTTGGGAAAATCCCCTGTCCATTACCGATATGGATATGAATTGGACTTTTGTAAATAAAACAGTTGAGAACCTGTTGGGAAAATCGCGTGCCGAGATTATAGGCCAGCAATGCAACAATTGGGGAGCAAACATTTGCAATACGGATGATTGCGGAGTGAATTGTTTAAGAAGAGGGAAGGAGAAGACATTTTTCTATCAATGGGAAACAGATTTCAGGGTTAACACCCACTATCTGCATAACCTCCAGGGAGAAAAAATAGGCCACATCGAAATAGTCACAAACATCGACTCACAAAAACAACTCAATCGGTTGATTAAAAATGTTAAAAACATTGCGGCCAATGTTGCAGCTGGAATCCAACAACTGTCAAACTCAGCTCAAACGCTATCAACCGGGGCGACCGAGCAGGCATCGAGCACAGAGGAAATTTCCTCTTCCATGAACGAAGTGGAAGCGCAAACCAAATTGAATCGTGATAATGCAAGTCAGGCGCAACAAGTGTCAGACCAAACAAGGAAAACGATCCAAAAGGGTAACAGCCAAATGGAAGTCATGATGCAGTCCATGAATACAATTAATAATACCAGTTCGGAAGTATCCAAAGTAATCAAAGTCATTGACGAGATTGCTTTTCAGACTAACCTTTTAGCTCTCAATGCCGCAGTAGAAGCCGCAAGGGCAGGAAAATACGGCAAGGGGTTTGCGGTTGTGGCAGATGAAGTCAGGGCACTGGCCGGTAGAAGTGCTGAGGCTGCTAAAGATACCACTGAATTGATCGAAAAATCGATCAAGGGTGTTGAATCCGGCGTTCAAAATGCTGATGAAACAGCCAAAATACTGGCAGATATTATTCATTCCGTAGAAAAAATGAACGATCTTCTGAGTGAGATTGCGGCAAGTTCGATTGAACAGACAACCAGTATTGAAGAGGTTAACAACGGATTGGCCCAGGTTAATGCAGTCGTTCAACAAAACGCTTCCATCTCGGAAGAAAACGCCTCCGCGGCCGAAGAATTAAAAGCCCAGGTTCGACAACTGGTTAAAACAACAGAAGGAATCCGAATTTCAGAAGATATCGGAGAGGAAGATTTGGAGCAAAAGGAGGTTACGTCACAACCTGAACCTGTGATCGATCCGGAAATCGACACCCGGCCGGAGGAATTGTTGGTTGCCCGTGAGCCGAATAAATTAATTACTCTTGATGACTCCAGTTTTGGTAAATATTAATGAACCATCAATCAAAAACACTTTCATATTATCTTCAAACTGACCCTGCCGTATCACAAGAGTCGAAAATCTATTCGACTCTTGTGTCGAACATTAATTGGCCAACGCCGGATTGACCGGCTTCCATTGTCTTGCCTCTTCCTGAGCCTGCCAAAGTTTACGATACAGACTTTCTTTTTCTACCAGCCTTGCATGGGTTCCTGATTCAACAATTTCACCGTTGTTAAAAACAAGGATGGTATCTGCCGCTTGGATGGTGCGGAGATGATGAGCGATAATCAGGACCGTGCAGTTGACAGCCAGGTTGCTGACGGATCACTGGATTTTCACTTCGTAAATTGCGATCTTTCCCCGGCAGACAACGGTGTAAACAATTTAAAAAGGTTTCAAAAGAAAAAATAATGGTTATAATCTCGCTGATGCCAAGTGG
>JAKSDL010000267.1 GCA_022360105.1 Pseudomonadota bacterium | reverse complement strand
GATATCGATAGCAGCCAGGGAGATGCAGGATATCAGGCTTACAGCAGGCAGATTGCTGCCCGGTCAGCTGGCCCATTTGATTTCACAGACCTATGGCAATCTTACCAATGTGGAATTCCGCAATTGGAATTTTGACAAGAAAAACCTGACTGAAATCTTCACCGAATATCAGTCCTTACCATTCGCAGGAAGGGGGAAGACGCAATATACCTCTTTTGATTTCTCAAAATACATGCGGAATATTGATCAACCCCGTGGTATTTTTCTGTTTGAGGTTCAAGGTTGGAATCAAAATCGAAAAAGACCATTTGGCAGAGCTGATAAGCGGCTGGTAATGGTCACTGACCTGGGGATGATTGTAAAAACGTCTGTGGATCGATCCACAAATGTCTTTGTGCAATCAATCAAAACCGGTCGTCCTGTTGCCAACTGTAAAGTATCCGTTATCGGTAAAAATGGAATGTCTGTTTTGACTCAATACACCGATAGCGGAGGAAAGGCATCCTTTCCAAATCTCAAGGATTTTCGTTATGAAAAAGATCCAATCGCATTTCTGGCAACAAAACAAAGCGACTTTTCCTTTATCCCAATAAAAAGCCATCTCAGCGAGGTTGATTTCTCACAATTTGATACCGGTGGGGTTTATACACGCTATCGGGAGAAAAAGCTCAATGCTTATCTATTCTCCGATAGAGGCCTATACCGACCTGGAGAAGAAATTAGTATCGGAATGATTGTAAAGGCGCCGGTGTGGAGTCGCAGTCTCAAAGGAATTCCTCTGGAAGTCATTGTCACAGATCCCAGGGGTTTGAGAGTTAAAAACACCAAAATCAAGCTCTCAAGTCTGGGTTTTGAAGAGTATAAATTTGCCACGCAGGAAACCTCTAAAACAGGTACCTACACAGTATCTCTATACCTGTTAAGAGAAGACGGTCGTATCAAAAGCAAACTGGGCAGTCGAACCGTCAAAGTGGAAGAATTCATGCCGGATCGAATGAAGATCACTGCCAAGTTTTCAGTACCAACAAATACCGGCTGGATCTCCCCGGAAAATCTAAAAGGACTGGTCAATCTGCAAAATCTGTTTGGTACACCAGCCCAGGACAGACGAATCACAGGGGAGATTATTCTCAGACCATCCTACCCTTCTTTCCGTCAATACAGGGAGTACACTTTTTATGATCCTCTTCGATCTAAAGATTCCTACTCACAGGTGTTAACAGAGCAGGTCAGCGACGAAAACGGTCATGCCACCTTTGATCTGGAGCTGGAAAAATATGAAAGAGCTACTTATCTATTAAGATTTTTCAGCCGGGGTTTTGAAGCTGAGGGCGGACGTTCTGTTTCCGCTTCCTCTTCTGTTTTGGTTTCTCCGCTTAACTACCTGGTTGGTTACAAGGCGGAAGGTGCATTGGGATATATTTCCAAAAACGCCAAATTGGCAGTTGATTTCATCAGTATCAATTCCGATCTTGAAAAGGTCGAAACAAAAGACCTTTTCCTGGAACTGATCGAATTGAAGAGGGTTTCAACCCTGGTGAAGCAAGATAACGGAACCTATAAATATGAAAGTATAGAAAAAGAATATCCTGTAAGTCGGTCTGACTTTGCCATAGCAGCTAAAGGCACAAAGTATCCCCTGCCGACCAAAAAGCCGGGTGATTACCTGTTAGTGCTGAGGGACAACCAGGATGTTGAGTTGAACAAGGTTCGTTTTTCAGTGATGGGGTCCACCAACATCGCTCACGATATGGAGAAGAATGCCGAACTGCAGATTAAGCTCAATAAAGAAGACTTCAACCCTAACGAACAGATTCGCATCAGCATTCGAGCTCCTTATACCGGTTCCGGACTAATAACTATTGAACGGGATAAGGTATACGCCCATAAATGGTTTAGAACCGGCAGCACCAATACAGTGCAAAGCATTGGTATTCCACAAGGTTTGGAAGGAAATGCTTATGTTAATGTGACGTTTACCCGTGCGGCTGATTCTTCTGAAATCTTTATGAGTCCTATGTCTACCGGGGTAGCACCTTTTTCCATCAGCAAGGCAAATCGAGTCAACGATATCTCTCTGAAGATCCCGGGCTTGATAGAACCAGGCAAAACACTGCCGATTAAGTACAAAACCCGCCACCAAGGAAAAATATTACTTTTCGGAGTGGATGAAGGTATTCTGCAGGTTGCCAGGTATCAAAATCCTGATCCGTTGAATCATTTCTTTAAGAAAAAAGCCCTGGAAGTGTCCACCAGACAGATTTTGGATCTGATTTTGCCGGAATACTCTGTTGTGAAAAGAAAGCTTATGGAACCGGGTGGTGGTGCCTCAGCTTTGCTTGGCAAAAACCTTAATCCATTCAAACGTAAGCGTGACAAGGCGGTTGTTTTCTGGTCAGGAATCCTGGATTCCAGCTCCCGGGAAAGAACATTGGATTATACTATACCGGATTACTTCAATGGAACAATGCGTATCCTGGCCGTCTCTGTCTCAGCGAGTGCAATGGATGCTGTTTCGGACAGTGTTTTTGTGCGTGGGCCTTTTGTCTTAAGCCCCAATGTACCTACCTTTGTATCACCTTCCGATACATTCAAGGTGTCTGTTGGTGTTTCCAACAACGTGAAGGGTTCCGGAGCAGATGCCGACGTTCAGGTAAGTCTGGAGACCACTTCCAACGTCACTGTCATCGGATCATCACAGCAAAAAGTCCAGATCAGCGAAAATAGCGAAAAATCGGTAACTTTTGATCTAAAGGCTACTGAAAAGCTGGGCAATGCAGAGTTTCGCTTTATCGCCAGTCATGGTAACAAAAGCATCAAACGCACAACCACTGCCAGCGTGCGCCCTGCTACTCCCTACATAACGGCTGTCAAGGCTGGCTATCTGAAAGCAGGTGCAAAGGGCGAGATCGATGTGAAACGTCCGATGTTCAAGGAATTCCGTACCAATGAAGTCGGCGTCTCATTTGTTCCACTTGGTCTGTCAGGTGGGCTTTTAAAATATCTAAAGTCTTATCCTTACGGCTGTACAGAGCAGATAGTTTCCAAAAGTCTGCCATTACTGGTCCTGCGAGATAGACCTGAATTCGGAATTACTTCGCTTGATACCAAAGAGCAATTGGATATCACCATTCAATTGTTGAGGAATCGCCAGAATCATCGTGGTGGCATTTCAGTCTGGGATAATACGGGATCAGTTTCGGTTTTCCATACCGTGTACTCCATGCATTTTCTCACAGAAGCCAGAGAGAGAAATATTGGCATTCCACGCGATCTATTCCAAAAAGGGTTACGCTATCTGGATAGCTACAGCAAAAGAGAACCGGAAAATCTGCATGATGCCCGCGTGAAGGCTTATGCTATCTATATCTTGACCCGCAATTCGCAAATAACAACCAAAGCGTTAGCATCGCTAAAAAAGTGGTTAGATACCTACTACCAGAAAGAGCAAAGCAGCGAATTGACCACACTATTCCTGGCTGCTTCCTACAGCCTTTTGAGGATGGATGACAAAGCGGGAGAATTTGCAGAGTCATTTAAGAGAAGTGCTGAAGTCAGCATTAACTATCATGAATACCTGTATGATCGTTTGATCAGGGATGCCACCTATCTTTATCTGATATCAAGGCATTTCCCGGACATGGTCAAGGAGCTGGATGAAGCAGTCATTTTGGATCTTGTCAATCCCCTGTTGAAGGGAAGGTACAATTCTATTTCGTCCGCTTATTCGATTCTGGCATTTGATGCCTATGCTCAACTTTCAGGTGCACCAAATCCAGTGGATGTAGCCCTGGTAGAAAGCAATGCCTCCGGCTTGAACAATCCTCTGAAACTAGAGGGTGGCCTATTCTCTAACAGTAATTTCAGTGAGCTTGCAGAGAAGCTTTCCATCGACAACAAGAGCGACCAAATGCTCTTTTACTCTGCTGTTCAGTCCGGATTTGACAAAGCTGCAGCCCAGAAACCTGAAAAACAGAAAATCGAAGTCACCAGGGAATTTACCAATTTGGACGGAGAAGTAGTTCAAGAAGTGAACCAGGGTGAGGAAGTGAATGTTACGCTTAAATTCAGATCACTTTCCAACGACACCCATTACAACATTGTGATTGTTGATTTACTGCCTGGTGGATTTGAGGTTGTACTTGATTCGCTGGATCGCGATTCGAGTCTTGATAATCTCGATGCCAGGGAAGACAGGGTTCTGGCGTTCACATCCATGGATTCGGATCTTGATACAGTTAAATACCGTATCAAAGCCACGAACAAAGGGAAATATCTTGTTCCGCCTGTTTTAGCAAAATCGATGTATGATCCTGATGTTCACGCCAAATCAGTCAGTTCAGACATTGAAGTAAAGTAGGTAGATACGGTTATCAGTTATCGGACTCCGGTTATCGGTTTTTTATATCGCTGAAAGCAAAGCTTTCACAACAGACTGATAACCGATTGCCGATAACTGATAACAACACCAAGTTTTATATTGATTCAATAAATGAGTAACAAAGCAGTACCTTTTGTTCTTCTGCTATTATTGGCAGGTCAATTCATCTTTAATTGGATTCCCTGTTCTCCCATTCTTGAGGACAGGGTTTTCTCCACGGATGTTTACGACACCAATGGAACATTGCTTCGCCTGACGCTAGCCAAGGACGATACTTATCGAATCAAAACTACGTTGGATCAAATTTCTCCATTGCTGATAAAGTCCACTTTACTTTATGAAGATGAGTATTTTTACTGGCATCCCGGTGTTAATCCAGTTGCCTTGACCAAAGCGGTCTACTATTCGTTTTTTGCGAAAAGCCACACTCGTGGCGCATCAACCATTACCATGCAGCTTGCACGAATGATCTACCGCATCCATTCCAGAAACCCCCTTGGTAAGATGCACCAGATTCTCAGGGCCCTGCAACTTGAGTTTTTCTATTCCAAAGATGACATTTTAGAGGCTTATCTCAACCTGGTTCCTTATGGTTTCAATATCGAAGGAGCCGGAGCTGCAGCCGTGATATACTTTAACAAATCAGCTTCGCAGCTGAGCTTACTGGAAGCGCTGACTCTGGCTGTTATCCCGCAAAGCCCCACAAACAGGACTAAAAACCTTCATCAAGCCCCTGCTATTGGCAACAAATTAAAAACCTATCGACAATTTCTGCTGGAAAAGTGGATCCAAAAACATCCGCAAAACATTGACAAATCGGTCGATTTTAGTTTGGAGATGACATTCCGCCGACCCTGGGAATTGCCTTTTCACGCACCACATCTGGTCACCCAGGTTCTGCAGCACTCAAAAAAACCGGGTAAGATTGAAACAACTCTGGATCTTCACTATCAGCAACTTTTTGAACGCATTGCTTCCAATTATGTTCAAAGGCAGAAAAGCCTGGGCGTGCACAATGCCACGGCAGTGCTGCTCAATTACAAAACAATGGAAGTATTGGCCCACCTGGGATCTGCAGATTTTTTTGCTGATGAAATTTTTGGTCAGGTCAACGGTCCGCTAGCCAGACGTTCTCCTGGCTCTTCCCTGAAGCCGTTTGTATATGGGTTGGGCCTCGACCAGGGGATATTTCAACCAGCAACCGTGCTCAAGGATGCTCCCTACGCTTTTGGAACCTATAAACCAAAAAATTTTGACAAGAACTTTGCGGGTCCTATTCCGGCAACGGAAGCTTTATATAAAAGCCGAAACATCCCGGCACTGACATTATCCTCCAAACTAAAAAACCCAACCTTATACGAATTTTTGAAAGGGTTGGAAATCCCTTTGAATGATGACCCTAAATTTTACGGGCTGTCGATTACGCTGGGAAGCGCGGAGGTGAGCATGTTTGAGTTGGTCACCCTGTATGCGGCCCTGGGTAATGGAGGTATCTTTCAACCATTGTCGGTTCTTAAAAACCAAAAATCTGCCCATCAAAAAAGAATCCTCTCTCCTGAGGCCAGCTTTCTTGTGCTGGATATGCTTTCACAAAATCCTTTTCCGGTCCATGCTTTCAGCTCCAAATGGTTGTTAAGACGAAAAAACATTGCCTGGAAAACCGGAACTTCCTGGGGATTCAGAGACGCATGGGCAACCGGTGTGTTTGGAGATTTTGTCATTTCGGTCTGGCTGGGAAACTTTTCAGGCAAATCCAATCCTGCCTTTGTCGGTCGTTCCCTGGCCGGCCCCTTGCTTTTCGAGTTAATCGACGGTGTGCTTTTGGAATCAGGTACCCGGGCAGAACCGTTCATCGCTGATCCCTCTCTCAATGTTTCCGAAGTTGAAGTATGTTCCATATCGGGTTTACTTCCAGGCCCGCATTGTCATCACAGGAAAAAATCATTATTCATTCCGGGGACAAGTCCTATCCACAGATGTGAAATTCATCGTGAAATAGAAATTGACATCAAAACAGGGTTGCGCTCCTGTTTGAGTCTCAACCAGGAAAGCAGAAAAGAGACTTATGAAATCTGGCCCAGTGATATGCAAGCCCTGTTTAAACTGGCTGGAATGCCAAGGAAGGTGCCCCCAAGGTTTCATCAACTTTGTGCGGCTGAAGACGCACCCGGAAATCCTCCTAAAATTACCTCTCCGAAACAGGAAGTCGTCTACAACGTACGATACAAAAACAAAAATGCGGAAACAATTCCCTTTTCCGCAATTGTAGACGGCGATGCCAGACAGCTGATCTGGTTTGTAGATGAACAATTCGTGGGGAAAGCAGCTCCCGACAAATCAATACTTTGGAAAGCAACACCCGGCACATACAATATTCGGGTCACTGACGATCTGGGCAGAACTTCATCAACTCAATTGGTGGTAAAGCTAATAGAGTAAATGATTTTTTTATTGCAAATACTTCAGTTTCTCTCAGCATATTCTCTTCTAGATATCTCCCCCGGATTTCAGACAATAATTCTCATTTGACGCTTGCATCCGAATTAACTGTGAGTTAAATATTAGGGATTGAACTCGGAAAAAGGACTATTATGCAATTCAGACAATACAATACTGAGAGAGATTTCGAAGCGATAAAGCAAATTTGGAAAGAGATCGGCTGGGCGAAATCAGAACTGGGAGACAAAATCGAATTTTTCTTTAGTGAAAACAGGACGATCGTCGCCGATCTGAATGACTCTCCGGAATCCATCGTGGTTAGTTTTTTGGGACAAATGCGCTACCTGGAAGAAGAGTTGGATTTTTCCGCCATCGCTGCCGTAACAACAAGCCTGGTTGCCCGCAAACAAAACCTGGCGGCAAACTTAACCGCAGCCAAAATTGCACTGGATGCCCGGGATGGAGCAGAAATCTGCGGATTAGGCATGTTTGAGCAGGGATTTTACAACCAGTTGGGATTCGGAACCGGCCCTTACGAACATAAGTTGTTTATCAGCCCCTCCTCGATTAATGTGGACCTGGTACCAAATCCTCCAATTCGGTTAAAAGAAAACGACTATGAAATTGTACACAAATCCATGATTAACAGGAAAAGGGGTCATGGAGCCCTCAATCTGCCAATCTCATCCACCAGGTTGGAGTTGCTGGTAGAGGACGATACCATGGGGTTTGGCTACCTGGACGAATCCAAGGACTTGACCCATCATGTCATGCTATTTGGCACCTCGACGGAGAACGGTCCCTATCGAGTTATGTGGACCTGTTTCCGTGAAAAACAGCAGTTTTTAGAGTTGATGGCTTTGATCAAGTCCTTTGGCGACCAGGTGCATTTGATCAGCATGCTGGAACCGCCCAATGTGAACATGCAGGATTTGTTAATCAAACCTTTTGCTCATCAGATCATGACTTCAAAATCGGAATTCGAAAATCAGAACCGGGCCAACGCTTTTTGGCAGATTCGCATCCTTGATCTCGAAAAGTGTTTGTCAAAAACTCATATTCCTGTTCCCGGCATCAAGTTCAATTTGGAAGTTCATGATCCGATTTCAAAATACCTCGAAGACAATCGTTGGAAATGGAAAGGAGTGAATGGACAATTTATTGTCAGCGTGGGCGAGGAATCAAGCGTCATCAAAGGCTATCAGCAAAATCTGCCTGTTTTGAAATGTTCAATTGGTGCTTTTACCAGGCTGTGGATGGGGATATTACCGGCATCAACACTGTATATGACAGATGATCTATCCGGTGATGAGAGTTTGATTAAGAATCTGGATTTTGTATTCAGATTGCCGATACCGAGAGTTGACTGGGTTTTGTAATTCAAATTCAGGCTGTTCAGCCTCATTAAACGGAAACGATTAACCTTTAACCAGTTGCTTTTCCTTTGGCAACCAGATGATAAACCTGGTGCCTTTTCCCAGCTCGGACTCCACTTCAAAAGCACCGGAATGATTGTTGGTAATGATCATGTAAGAAACCGAAAGGCCTAATCCGGTGCCTTTTCCCACCGGTTTGGTGGTGAAAAAGGGTTCGAATATCCTTCCACGGGTGGCTTCATCCATTCCCGGACCGTTATCTTCCACTTCGATCCTGGCGAATTCGCCTTCTTCCTTTATACGAATTGTTATTTCCGGCCGTTTCGGAATTCTGTCCGTAAGCAATGCCTGGGCGGCATTGATCAGCAGATTTAAAATGACCTGCCTGATTTCGGTTTCAGAGCAATATGCCCTGTGAATGCTGTCATCAAATTCTTTAATTGTACGGATTCGTTTAAAATCGATCTCTTTTTCCAGGTCATAGCTGTTGTTTGCCAATTGAATGGTCTGATCAACCAGCTCTTCCAAATTGACCAGTTTCATCTTAGCATCGCTTTTACGGCTAAACTGCAACATATTACTGATGATATTGGCAGCCCGGTTACCGGCATCCAGGATGCCATCCAAAAAATGCAAGACCTTTTGTTTGGTAAGGTATTTGGAAAGTTGGGCAAGATTGATTGAATACTCCGCGGCTTTCTCTTTATTCACTCCCTGATCAGAGAACAAACGCCGTTTTACGATTTGAGCGGCCTGCATCATAGCTCCCAGGGGATTGTTGATCTCATGTGCCATGCCTGCTGCCAGTCCTCCTACAGACATCATTTTTTCCGTCTGTACCATCAGTTCACGAGCTTTTTTATGTTCGGTAATGTCTGCAACCAATCCTTGGATACCTTTGACCTTGCTACCCTCCATCAGCGGCCGCAGGTTAAATCGCACCCAGCGGGTACTATCCCATTTTGTCGTCACCCGGCAAGTCAGATGTTGTTCATAGCCCTCCATAGTTTTCTTGAAACATTGCTGAGCATCCAGTTGATCTTCATGGTAAATCAACTCACTCCCCATTAACCTCAACAGATTATCCGGAGTGAACCCCGTGATACTCTCAACAGAAGGACTCACATATGTAATTCTCCCTTTCAAATCGAGCGTAAAGAGTACTTCATCAATATTCTCCACCAACTCCCGATACTTCTTCTCGCTTTCCGTCAACGCTGAAACCAACTCATCCTTGGCCTTGTAAGATTCCTCCAAATCCTCATGCACTTGCTCCACGTTGGAAAAAGACTTGGTTAACTTCTGACTCAGCATTATTGATTGCAGAAAAATGAATAAGAAAAATCCGAGTGGGGACAATTGAACATTATCGATCACATCATTGGCTGTCAGAATATCATGGAACACCGCGCTTAACAGCAATATTATTCCCACAAATACCCAGTATGCAGCCGCCCTTTTTTTCATGACGATACGTATAAGGGTAATCAATATATACACACCGTATAAAATAATCAGCCCTTGATAAGTCTGGATTGTATGTGAAAACAACCTCGCAGGAGTAACAATCGTGAATAGAACAAATGCAGTACCCACATAGATAGCAAATTTCTCCATGAATACGGAGAATTCGGAAAAAAGACTTCGTAGATACAGGAAAAAAAGTGGTGCGCTAATATAGACTGTCAGGTATTCAATCTTCTGAAATAATTGCCAATTGAAGTCCGGGAACATCAAAATAAGTATGCGTTCCCCTGTGCAGATTTCTCTTAAAGCTATGGTGAAACTAACCAGTGAAAACAATAACGCTGTTTTCTCCTTTTTGCGCATGAAATAGATACCCAGGTGGTAGGCTCCTATAATCAGCAAGGCACCAAACAAGAAAATCTCAAAACTCAGTATACGTTCTCTGAGTCTGGAGATGGATTGTTCAGTCCCCAATAAAACAGACCCCCAGAGACCTCCCTTTTTGTGATGGAAGTTTGATACTTGAATGATCAATATGTTTTCCCCGGGACTAAGACGAATCACCGAAGTCTGCGGATAATACTGCGGTTTCATCTCTTCACGGGATTTGCCTACTATTCCGCTTTTAAGAACAATCTTACCATTGAGCCAAAGAGTATAAGCCGTTGCACAATCAACAAATTTAATCGCATAAAAATCGCTTACCGGGTTTACTTTGATTTTTAAGCGAAACGTTGCAAAACCATCTCCATCCAGGGTTTTTCCGTCGACCTGATGACCATTCCAAATTTGTGGGACTTTGATATAATCAGTTTTTACGTTGTAGGCAGCCTGGAGAAAGTCACCTGGAAGCAGCAATCGCTCCCAATAAAACTCCCATTCACCATCCAGTTTTAGTGGATCATTCTTTTCAAAATCCCAATTCTGAAGATCCATCACACCTTTGACCGCCCTGGGTGTTATGTTGTAACCGGAACTCTTTTCATCGCAGGAGATCAAAAAACAAAAACATAACAATCCCAGAATCAGCGATATCACCCTTGGATTTATTGCTTTTGTTAATTGACTAGGTAAGATGATCATGAATTCGGTTGAATGGGTGTCAATTAATCGGAACGGAAATAATGGATTGACGCGAGGCATCTTGCATATTTTTGCAACAAATAGGAATTCTTTCAAGAATTTAGAAAACTACAAGAAGCACCGCTTAAACCATTTCCTGCTATTGTTAGCATACCTGGAAGGTTACCAATAGACTTACACGGACAGAATAATTTGTTTTTTAGAACATTCTTTATCGATTTATAGCGATAACTCAATCCGACAGCACCAAAATAGAAGAATAATTGAATGGTGACCAATTTTGATCACGAAGTTTTCCCAAAAAATGTAACTATTCACCACAGAGACACAGAGGTCACAGAGAAAACACTTAGAATAGTAAGAGAATAAACAGATACAGGTTAACCGCCATTGTTACTGAGTTTTCCAAAAAAAATGTAACTATTCACCACAGAGACACAGAGGTCACAGAGAAAAGACTTAGAATAGTAAAAGAATAAATATAGGTAGGATTACCGCCACTGTTACTGATTTCT
>JAKSDL010000838.1 GCA_022360105.1 Pseudomonadota bacterium | reverse complement strand
TGTCCTGGCTGTGGATATGAGTGCAACCAGATTCACAGTTATTGTATGGCCTGCGGCACGAAGCTTACCGATCACAACGAACCGATGGACGCCTGAGAAAGGGCGCTTTCGCAGCGCCCTGCGTTTTTTAGGATCTTGCCTACCTTATTTCTTTAAATTCCAATACATTTTTATCATTCATTGAAAGCTGAAAGCTCCCCTCCATCTTAGGATTCTTTAGCAACATTTTGGAAAAGGGCTTGATGACCAGCCGACCAAAGGCATTTTTAAGCGGGCGAGCACCATATTTATCATCAAATCCGGAAGCGATAATCTTTTCTTTAAAATGATCATCCAGTTTTAAACTAATACCTTTGCTGCTCAGCTTGCCATTTAACTCCCTCAGTTCTCTGGCTAAAATAGCATGAATCACTTCTTTGCTAAGAGAGTTGAAATTGAGAATGGCATCCAGCCTTCCGATCAATTCAGGTTTCAAATAAGCTTCATGATCCTTCAGATTTGTGGTGCAGAATATCACCGTGTTTTTGAAATTAACGGTTCTTCCATGAGTATCGGTTAAGCGTCCGTCATCCAGGATTTGCAGCATGATATCCGAAAAATCGATGTGCGCCTTTTCTATTTCATCAAATAAAATCACACTATACGGGTTGTGACGAACCGCTTCGGTCAAAATACCTCCCTTTTCATACCCGATGTAGCCTGGAGGTGCGCCGATTAATTTGGCAACAGAGTGACTTTCGCTATACTCACTTAGATCGATACGGATCATGTGTTTTTCGTTTCCGAATAGAAAATGGGCAAGGGATTTTGCTGTTTCAGTTTTACCGACACCTGAAGGCCCCATCAGCAGAAAGCTCCCCAAAGGCCGGGACTGATCCGATAATCCTGCATGAGCTGCAATCAGTGTATCCGATATCTCCACCAGTGGCTCTTTTTGCCCAAGCACTCTGCTTGTGAGATATGACTCCAATTCCAGCAGGTTCTCCTGTTGGGTTCTTAAAATTCGCTCAACAGGTACCCCGGTCGATCTGGCAATGACTTCCCCGATATTCTGCTTACTTAATTTCCAGGAAATATCAAAATTTGCCAGCTCGATTTCCAAATCAGGAATTTCCCCATACTTAATTCTGGAAGCAGCCTCGAAATCGCCCTCGGTTTCCGCCTTCTGCAGTTGAAAATGGGCTTTATCAAGTTGCTGTTTTAATTGGGAGACGCGTTTCAGGTCGAGCACCTTGCTATCCCACTGGCTTTTCTTTTCATTAAACTGGTTCTCTAAATCTTTTATTTCCTCGATCAGCGCTTTATCATTGGGATTCGCCTTAGCAAGTATCTTTTTACTCCGAATCGAAGCCTCCAGCTCTTCCAGCTCGGGTGGAAGGGAATCGGCACTTAACTTAAGACCGGCAGCAGCTTCATCAATAATATCTATAGCTTTGTCCGGTAAAAACCTGTCTGAGATAAATTGATCCGACAAGTACACTGCCGCAACAATAGCGGCTTCCGTGATTTCAATACTATGGTGGATTTCGAGCTTTTCTTTTAAACCAATCAGAATTTGGATTGTATCTTCCTTGCTTGGTTCTGCCACCTGCACTTGGTGAAACCGACGTTCAAGCGCTGAGTCAGACTCTATATACTTTTTATATTCTTCCTGGGTTGTTGCACCAATGCAGTTTAACTCTCCTCTTGATAATGCGGGCTTCAACAAATTAGCTGCATCCATGGCTCCTTCCGTTTTTCCGGCGCCAATCAGCAGATGTATTTCATCAATAAAAATAATCGCCTCTCTACCTTTTGCCTTGATAAACCGTATCAACTGATCAACGCGTTCCTCAAACTCGCCACGATACTTGGTTCCGGCCATCAATGCTCCAATGTTCAAGGCATAAATGGTTTTCCCCAGAATAATATCCGGTACCTGGTTTTTTTGAATTAAGCCTGCCAGGCCTTCAACTATAGCCGTTTTACCAACACCGGGAGAACCTACCAGAACGGGATTGTTTTTGGTTCGACGACATAAAATCTCTTGAACTCGTCGAATTTCTGCAGCCCTCCCTATAACAGGATCCAGTTTACCTTGATCAGCCAAATCATTTAAGTTTTCCAAAAATTCCGGGACCTCATTTTCTTCCTCTTCTGGTACTTCTATGGAAAGCTGGGGGAAAAATTTACTCAAATGTCGCAATAAATCGGCTTCTGTAACCAGATCACGACCTGCCTGAATGGCATCGGATGAGGAAAGAGTAAACCATTCGGATAGCTTGGGTGATGGACGAATTTCCGCCAAAGAAACCTTATCCAATGTTGGAAGTTGATCCAACAACCCTTTTAATACTTTGATTTCTCCTTTTAGATGCCTGGAGGAAACCGTCGATGGATTTTTAATCAATCCCCACAGCAGATGAAATTCTGTCAACTCACTGTGTTTACGTTTTAGTGCTTCCGCCTGAGCGAGCTCCACGGAAGCAATGACATTGGAATCAAAATTATTCATGTCTTTCTCCTCATTCTACTACCTACTTGATTTTACCAGTTGAATAGCAATAGTTACCACGTTTATTAAAAGCTTTAAGAACAATTGCCGAAGCAAATAATTGATAATATTCATATTGCAATTTGAATACCAGATGATTTTTTATTAATTTTCAAATACTTAGGTGATTTTATAGTAGGTCAAAATGGCAATGGCTAAGATCTTGTTCATCCAAACTGACCATCAGTATTGCTGTTATAATTATTGAATAAGGAAACAAACTTCAATTGTGATTTGTGCATACTCCTTAAACCGATTATATTTAGAGGATAGCAGATAATTCGTTGCATCTGCTACAGGTGTAACACAGCGATTTGAAACTATCTACAAGGGTTCAATCTAGATGAAACAGGCAAAATACCAAGGAGGTCACAACATGGAGCTAACAAAGGAGACATTGGAGTCTTACGTGAATCAACATTGGGAACATTCGATTATTCCAAAGCTTTGCGAATTTATTAAAATTCCCAACATCTCTCCGTCTTTCGATAACACCTGGCAAGCAAACGGCCACATAGAAAAAGCAGTACAATTAGCAGTCGATTGGAGTCTACAGATCGGAATCGAGGGAATGAAACTATCGGTTGAAAAACTTGAAAACCGAACTCCGTTAATTTTCATGGACATAGCTCCTACAAATTCAACAAATCAAAGTACCGTGTTATTGTATGGGCACTTGGACAAACAACCTGAAATGACGGGTTGGGATCAAGACAAAGGCCCCTGGAAACCTGTCATTCAAGACGATAAATTGTATGGCAGAGGAGCGGCAGATGATGGCTACGCCTTGTTCTCCATTCTGACGGCAATCAAAGCCCTGCAACAACACAATGTCCCTCATTCAAGATGCGTTGTTATCATTGAATCCTGTGAAGAGGGTGGCAGTCACGATCTACCCTATTATATCGAAAAACTGCAAAGTCGCATTGGCCAGCCGGACTTTGTGGTCTGCCTGGACAGTGGTTGTGCAAACTATGAGCAGTTATGGCTGACGACATCCTTGCGCGGCACGGTTATAGGGACTCTTGGTGTGGAATTGCTTAAACAGGGAATTCACTCTGGAAACGGAGGCGGGGTCGTTGCTTCAAGTTTCAGAGTGCTCAGAAATGTATTAGAAAGACTGGAAGATTCCGCTACCGGCTCCATTCACATAGACGAACTCAATTTTGACATCCCAGAAGAAAGACTAGCGCAGGCACGACAAACAGCAAAGATTATCGGGAACAGCAGTTCAACATCTTATCCTTTGATATCGGGCGCCACGACAGTGACTGATGATCCTTATGAACTTATTCTCAACAGAACCTGGCGCCCAAGTCTCTCTATTGTTGGTGCAGACGGATTTCCTCCCACTGAATTTGCAGGGAACGTATTAAGGCCTAAATCTGTTTTTAAACTCTCATTGCGTATACCACCTTTGTCAGATTCGCAATCGATCGCCAAAAAAATCAAAGAAATATTGGAAACAGATCCTCCTTATGGTGCCAGGGTACAGTTCACTTACATGGGCGGCGCAAACGGTTGGAATGCCCCTCCCATGTCAAACTGGTTCAGTGAGGCTTTGGATGAAGCCTCGAACCTTTTCTTTGGAAAAGATCCGGTTTTTATGGGAGAAGGTGGATCGGTTCCTTTTATGCATTTACTGGCATCAAAATTTCCCAAGGCTGAGTTTATGATCACCGGAGTTTTAGGCCCACACTCCAACGCTCACGGACCTAACGAATTTTTACATCTACCGATGGTCAAAAAACTGACATGTTGTGTGACACATGTTTTGGCAAAACAGGCAAGAAGTTAATCCGGTTTTTTCTGGGTCGAATCTGAATTAAAAATGATAACATGATTCTATCTAAAAAGCGGCATGTTGGTTGAGATAGTACAAACTTAAAAAGAGTAAATCAGGCTAGTTTTTTATTCCTTGAGAATTGACTAAATATGGAGTATCATCAAGAGTATGGAGTCAGCATCTGCCTGAATCAAATGATTAGGCCATTGCATGAGTGATCCCGGCAAGATCAATCATTTCTTGCACTACTTGGCTTTTAATTATAGAGATGTTACAGGTATAGAAACCTGATTTCACTACAAAAATTGTTGATCGGAAAAGGTATACGTTTCGCTGATATGTACAGAATTCTTATAGCAGATGACAACGAGAGTATTCATCGGGATTTTGAAAAGATATTATCGTCAAAAATCGAAGAAAACGAGGAGATGAGAAATCTCGAAAAACAATTGTTTTCTGTCGATGTACGTAAGGAGCGATACCAAGTTCATTTAACAAAGGATTTCATTTTAGACCACGCCTATCAAGGTGACGAGGCGCTTAAAATGGTAAGAACCGCCGCCTTGGAAAACAACCCATACTCTCTGGTATTCATGGATATCCGGATGCCTCCCGGCTACAACGGAATCACAACAATTTCAAGAATCTGGCAAGAATTCCCCGATATAGAGATGGTGCTTTGCACGGCCCATTCGGATTATACTCTCGAAGAAATTGTTTCCGAACTGGGAATGACAGATCAACTCATGTTTATCAGAAAACCCTTTGACAGTGTGATGGTTATCCAAATGGCACTGGCGCTGACAAAAAAGTGGTCGCTCAATCAAAAAACCAAGCAATATATCAACGAATTAAAATCAACCAATATTGAACTAAAATCTGCCAAAGAACTGGCGGAATCAGCAAACGAAGCAAAATCGGATTTTCTTGCAAACATGTCCCATGAGCTAAGAACACCAATGAACGGTGTCCTTGGTATGGCGGAAATTGTATTGCAATCGGAATTAAATCCGAACCAACGTGAAAGCATAGAAACCATATTTAATTCCGGCAGGGCGCTCCTTAAGATTCTGAATGATATTTTAGATCTCTCTAAAATTGAGGCCGAAAAATTCGTTATCGAGGAAATCAATTTCAGTCTTAAGGAAACGATCAAACAAATAATCAGTTTGTTTTCTGTTACCGCAAACTCAAAAGGCCTAAAACTGAAATCCAAAATCGAACAAGGTGTATTTGATTCCTTAAAGGGAGATCCCAATCGACTCAACCAGATCCTGTCAAACCTCCTTGGCAACGCGTTAAAGTTTTCCAAAGAGGGAGAAGTCTGTCTTCATATCAAGAAAATCGAGGAGACGGATCAAAACATTACACTGAAGTTTGAAATCCAGGATGAGGGCATTGGTATTCCGGAGGATTCTATTGATAAGATTTTTCAGGTTTTCACCCAGGGCGATGCTTCTTCAACCAGACGGTATGGCGGTACCGGATTGGGATTACCTATTGTTAAAAGTCTGGTCGAGCTGATGAAAGGACACCTGGGTGTGGACAGTAAAGTTGGCATTGGAAGTACATTCTGGGTTGTTTTGCCCTTTATCAAGCAAGAGCATATCCAAATTGAGGACCTGTCTATCTGCAAACCATCCAAGGAATCGGAACCAAATCAAAAGCTAAGCAATAAACTACTGCTCGTGGTCGAAGATGACCAGGTCAACCAGACCATAATGACAGGGATGCTTGAAAAACTGGGCTATAACGTCGATATCACTTCCAATGGCATTGAAGCATTGAATAATTTAAAGCGGACGAACTATGACCTAATATTTATGGACTGTTTAATGCCGCAAATGGATGGCTTCGAAACAACCAGAATAATCAGAGAACTGGAAGAGAAGCAAAAATCCTACCCACCCATTCCCATTGTGGCGATCACAGCAAAAGCAATGAAGGATGACAAACAAAAATGTCTTGACGTCGGCATGAATGAATTCATCACCAAGCCAATTTTGATGAAAGACCTAAAAGACGCACTAACCAAGTTTGATCTATGAACTCTCACTGATACTTACACCCGTTCAAACCTCCTCACTACCTTCCAAAGTAGTATCAGATCAATAAATAAGTTGATCGCAACGCCAGTCTAAAATCCTTCAATCTAATTCTTCGGTTAAATCCAACTCGGATAATATCTCCTAAAATCAAAATTTATTGTAAAGATCTCAAGAATATAGTACCGTGGTTAATGAAAATAACTTCTTTGACCAGCCGGGATGCAAGTCAAAGCAATATAGAACAATACCATTACCTCCTATTTCCGGCAAAAACCAAAAAGAAAGACGTGATTAACGGAGTCTATGGATCAAAACTCAAAACGCATTCTTGTTGTGGATGACAATGAAGCAATTCATGAGGATATACACAATATTCTGGATATCAAGCGCGGTAAAAGGAAAAACAGCGAAACAGAAAAACTGGAACAGGAATTATTTGGGACCGACTTTTCTTCCGAAGCATCCGTATCGGGTGATATAATTGATTATGTAATTGATGATGCGTACCAAGGAGCTGAAGCAGTCACCATGGTTACTCAGGCTGCCAACGAAGGATTTCCCTACGCATTGATTTTTATGGATGTGCGGATGCCTCCCGGGATGGACGGTATTCAGGCCACGACTGAGATCTGGGAGCGGCATCCTCAAATTGAAATTGTAATTTGTACTGCCCACTCCGACTATTCATGGGATCAGATAGTAAAACAGTTTGGCTCGACAGAGCACCTGTTTTTTATGAAAAAACCGTTCGATAGTATCGTCCTCAGACAAACAGCCTATTCCCTAACCAGAAAATGGGACACTACCGCCAAAAATGCCAGGCATGTGGAAAAGCTTGAAGCAGAAATCCAACACCGCACTCAGCAGTTAAATGAGATGTCCGATCATCTCAAAAAGATGAAAAAAGACACTGAAAAGGTCACGCTGGCAAAAAATCGATTCTTCAGCTCAATCACATCAGAACTGCAAACACCGTTAAACGGTATCCTGGGCATAACAGATCTGCTTTTGGATACGGAATTAAACCAAGAACAAAGAAGTTTTGCAGAAACGATTAAGTTTTCAGGTAACTCGTTGTTACTGATAATGAATGACATCCTCGACTTTTCGAAGCTGGATGATCCCGGTGGGGAGTCGGAAGATATAGCATTCGATTTACGGACCACCCTGGAATCAATACTGGACCTTGTATCGGTGGCGGCTGTTGAAAACGAGCTTGAATTGACCTGTTTTGTTGATTGCAACATTAGTGAACTACTGGTGGGCGATCCATTTAAGCTCAGGCAGGTTTTATTGCTATCTTTCACTCATGTCATCAAAACCCAAGAATCCTGTGAAATTGTTTTATCCGTGTCAAATATCAGCAAGGACAGCCTGGGGGAAAGTAAATTGTTGTTTGAAATATCGAAGCTAAAAAAAATGGATAGTGACTACCACCGCGAAAAGAGAATATTTAATGGAGTGGATTTCAATTTGTTGCCCGACGTCGGAGAGCAGGGCAAATTTCCCAGGCAGGAGCAGGTAGAGGAATTGGTCGATCGCTTAGGTGGCAAATTTAGTTCAGAAAATAATCCGGATACAGGAGCAACAATCCGTTTTACTGTCAAATTTGGAATCAGCAGTCCTTCGTTCCCTTCTGTAGTTTTGTCATCAACCATTATCGGGATGCGCTGTTTGATAGTAAGCGACTACTCAATTGGTCGCAGAGTACTTTCTCTTCATATTGAGCATTGGGGTGGCATATGCAAGGTGGCTTCTGTAAAGGATAACATTGTCGAAAAAGTTAACTTGGCTAAAGAATCCAATCTTCCTTATGACACGGTTATTATTGATTTAAAAAATGAACCTCTTGAACACTACAAACAAATCGCCCACAAGATAGCGGAAAACTGCAGACGGCAACAAGTGACCCCACCCAGGTTGGTATGCCTGACAGCAAATGCGCAAAGAGGTGATGCTCAAAAAATTGGACAGTATGGTTATAGTGTTTACTTGACAAAGCCGATTAAGCAAAGCCAATTGTTTAAATCTCTGCTGCTGGTTAAAAGCCTGAAAGACGAAAATCAGTTTCTCGATCCTGAAACTCTGGTCACCAAGCATTTTGTTGATGAGTTTACTCCCGACTATTACAAGATATTGGTTGCAGAGAAGAATCCCAATAACCTGAAAATGATAATCGGATGTTTGACCAGGCTTAAAGTTCGATGCGATGTTGCCGATGATCGAAGAGAGATTCCCGTTGTTTTAAAGAAGAACAAGTACGATCTGGTACTAATCGATTGCAAGGAATGTGATGACAGGGATTATGATTTTTTGAACAAAATCAAAGACGGGCTCGCCGATTTAAAGGTGGTCATCATGATTGAGGAGGGTGATCTTACAACCAGGCATGCCATCAAAAAGGGCATTGTAGATAACTATCTCACCAAACCGGTCAAAAGCGATGCCCTGATCAGTATGTTACAAGATAACTTCAGTAACTGAGGAAAACTTTCTAATCCAAAACATGCTTATCAAGAATGAAACAAACAAAGGTTCCGGAGAATACTTCCGCTTCGCTGCAAGTGACTGATACGTTGACAAATCGTTTGTTTTTGTCTTCTTCTGCTACCGTCGCAACAGCTTCAACGGTATCACCTGCTTTAACAGGTTTTTTAAATTTAGTTTGAGCACTACCGAGAACAACGTTGGGATCATTCACGGCGATCATGGCTGCATGATCTGCCAGTCCGAAAATAAACCCGCCGTGCACCAACCCTTTGTTATCTACCGACATTTCTGGCGTGGTAGTCAAAGAAACCTTCGAATAGCCATCTTTCACGTCCAGAGGTTTTCCACACAATTGAATGTTGATTGTTTGATGAGTGATTATTTTATTCATAATATTAGGTATTTAAATTTACAATGCTAACGGTCTAGGTCCATTTGTCTATAGCTTTTGACAAAACCTTGATATCAATAGGTTTGGAAATATAATCGTTCATGCCCGCATCCAGACACTTTTCCTTATCTCCTTTCATAGCATTTGCTGTCATGGCAATAATGGGAATCGATGAATTGATTGCAATTTTTTGATCATTGCGAATGCAGCGAGTTGCATCATATCCATCCATTTCCGGCATTTGACAATCCATCAACACAAGATCATAAGGTTCATCTCCCAATATTTGGACAGCTTCTTTTCCGTTATTGGCAATATCCGCCTCATAACCTATTTTGCGTAACACCTTGATCGCCACTTTTTGGTTTACCCTGTTGTCTTCAACCAGGAGTATTTTCAATTCTTTTTCCTTTGACTGAAGATCAGATTCTATCTCTTCAGGTTCCAGGTCTTTTTGGGTAATAATACCGGTTTTTAAATGGTCGGGAGTAGACTCCAATCCCGATACCATAACCAAGGTACTAATCAACTGGGACTGACGGACCGGCTTTGTCAGGTATGCTGAGAAACCTGCCCGATCAAAACGGATGGAATCCCCTCGTTCACCCATGGAGGTCAGCAAAACCAATGCGGTATTTTGAATAAGTTCATTGCCCTTGATTTGTTTTCCCAATTTTTCTCCGTCAATACCCGGCATAAACTTGTCCAAAATCGCAATATGAAAAGGTTGTTCTTCATAAACTGCTTGTTTCAGGGCTATTAATGCGTTATGTGCATTTTCCGCGATTTCAACGTTCGTCTTGTGGAGTATCAACAATTCAGCCAGCATGTTGCGGAACGACTTGTTATCATCTACGATCAAGATCCTTTTGCCTTCCAGTGATTGCGCAGAAGGTATCAGCTTCTCTGTTGGTTGAATCGCCTGTTTTTGAAAAGGTATGGAAAACCAGAATTTTGAACCTTTGTTTAATTCACTTTCTACTCCAATTTCTCCTTTCATCATTTCGACAAGCTGTTTGGATATCGTCAGACCGAGCCCTGTTCCGCCATACTTTCTAGTAGTTGAACTATCCGATTGTGTGAACGACTGCCATAACTCCTCTATTTTCTCCGGATCGATTCCTATTCCCGTATCCTCCACTTCAAAAAGAATGGTGGCAGTGGTATCCGTTTGAGATACCAGGGTCACTTTTAGTACAATCTCACCCATGGGAGTGAATTTTATGGCATTGCCAATCAGGTTGGTTAGAATTTGCCTAACCCGGCCGGGATCTCCGATCACCAGCGATGGCACACTTTTATCGATAATACTGATCAATTCAGTATGTGGACCTGTAATACGAACTGCCAGGATATCGATCATGTTTTCCAGAGTGGAACGCAGATCGAAATCTGTGTTTTCCAGTTCCAACTTTCCGGCCTCAATCTTGGAAAAATCGAGGATATCATTAATGATAGCCAGTAAGGCGTCGGCGCTGTCCTTAATGGTATCGGCACATTCCCTTTGCTCTTCGTTCAATTCGGAAGACAGGAGCAAATGTGTCATTGCCATGACTCCGTTCATCGGTGTCCTTATTTCATGGCTCATATTTGCCAGAAATTCGCTTTTGGAACGGTTTGCCTTCTCAGCTTCCTTGGTTAGCTGTTTTTCCCTGGTTATGGCCTTTTCCAGTTCAATATTCGCTTGCTCCGCCTTTTCCCGGGCACGGTGAGCATCCTCAATCATATCAACAACTTCCTGACGGCTATTTTCCAGCTCAATGTTCCTCTCTTCAAGCTCCTGGCTGTATTCTTCAGTTATCCCCATGGAGTATTTAAGCAACTCTTCTGTCTGTTTTCGTTCGCTGATATCAACTATCAACCCCCGAAAACCTATGACCTCGTCTTTTTTGAGGACCAAATTGGAATGTTGCAAAACAGGGAAGGTACTACCGTCTTTTCTGACAGCAATATATTCGGTCGATTCGGAAACATCGTTTTTAAGTGTTCTCTCCATGTTGATGAATAATTTTTCTCTATCTTCCGAAGCAAACACATCAAAAAGATTTAACCCTGTTTCAACATCATGATCGGTAATTCCGAAGTAATCCAATCCGTAATTGTTTATAAATCGAAACTTACCTTCTTTGTCTGTTTCATAAATTATCTGGGGAAGATTGTTTACAAACTCAAAAAAATTCGCCTCGTTATCCCAAAGAGCCTCACGGGCAGTCTTTTGGTCAGTAATATCGATAAGAACAGATGTAACGCCGATTATCTCCCGTTTCGAATCCAAGGCAGGGGTTTTGGAAACCAACAGCCACCCGCTGTTTCCGCTGGGAGTAGAATATTGAAAAGTTTGCTTACTAAAACCTAGCTTACCGGACAGGATATCCCAATCCTGTTTTTCCAATTCTTCGACAGACGTTTCAACAAAACAATCCTTATCGGTCTTTCCTTTCCAATCTTCTTCTTTTAAACCAATTAATTCAGCAAATGGCTTGTTTGCAACTTTGTATCTGAGCTTTCTGTCCTTTATTAAAACAGGAACCGGCAAATCCGGCAGCAGATTTTGCTCCGCAAAATCCAAATGAGCCTTACCAGACGAGAGACTACCGATGTGCCTTTTAATAATAAACCCGAGTAAAAAAGATACACTGGCAGTGGATGTACAGATTAGTAAAAAATAAACCAGGGATAATTGAATCATTTTTCGATGGCTTTGATTTCTATGATCGTATCAAAGCAATAAATCTAGAAAGCTTGTTGGGTCTGCTTTGAAGTTGCAGTTAGATGGAAAATTGTAATGCACCGTTTGGTACACTGTAAACTCCGCAGCCAGAAATCTGATATGCTCGGTAAATTATCTATAATTCAGAAGGTAAGTTCAATATTAATTTCATGGATCAAGAAAAGTGGCTGTGAAATCATTGCTTTTTTCACTGTTTCGTTTCGAGTTACAAAAAAGCGACTTAACAAAATGATTTCTTTAACTGTTTGTAAAATGTCACAAATTGGAACCAAAAGGTCAGTGAAAAGATGAAAACGAAAGATAGTCATCTACTGCTGCAATGATTTCTTGTAGTCAGAGGCTTTTTTGTGGGCGAGTTTCAGACCTTTTTCAATTTCAAGTGGATCTTCGGAAATGAGCTTTTTGAAATATTTGGTTTCTAACTCGTTTTTTGCTCGAAAATATCGAAAGGCAATTTTAAACAGGCTGCTTAGCCTTTTTTCCAAAATCACCGACGTTGCAGCAGGCTTTTTAATTTCTTTGATCAAGGCCTCGCATTCCAAAACCACTACTCCAACAATTGCCTTTTTATAGTGGGCATCAAAGATAGTAAAATCCGCTTCATCCAAAAACCACTCCGCCAGACTTAAGGTATTCAAAGATTTGCTCAATTTATCAATGATCCCTGAATCTCCATCGTTCAGGGTTCTGTCCAGTTTTTCCGTGACAGGTTCCAATAGTTTGATATAGGGCAGAGTAATGATATTGCCTGTGCTAAATCCTTTGGGCCGATCAATTTGATTTTTAAAGAAGTTATTTGCAATGTTGGGTGAAAAAAACAGCCAGACCTTATAGTCCATCTCGGTCAAACCTTTCTGTTTTTCCTCTATGAAACCATACAGTTTTGCTTCCCGCTTGAAGAAACGACTCATTTCTTCCCAGCAATTCAATAAAACATGTTGATTCGATAGACTCCCGATATGGCCGTCTTCAAGAATTATCTGCCAGACTGCCTGGGATAAGTCTTGTTCCTTTGATTGAGAAAAAGCCTGACCTAACTTTTCAATATATGCTTCAATAACTGGCAGAAAGAATTCAACTTGTGATTCCGTTTTTATGGATAGGATTTTTGAAACCATCTTTTAGTTTTGTGCTTCTACCATTCAATCATCAAAGAATGATTGACGTAGGTGAGCAATCATTATGTAAATATCTGACTATTATAAAGGTATCGTAACATGAATAAAAATATTCACAACCATCGTACTATATTTTTCATAGCTTTAGAATCCTTTTTCATTAATTCCTCCCATTTATTCGTGATTGAAATGATAAAACCGAAATCTTTTGCTTTTGCATTCCGGAAAAACAAAAAAATCAAAGGATTTGCTGGTTAAAAGAATTTAGATAAAACTGTTCAAGAGGTCCCGTTTATGTTATGTTTGAGATAAATTCACCTGGAAGTCCGACGAGGAGATTGGCATGATTAATGATTTTCTTGCATTTTGTTCTATTATCTTTAACAACATAATTGGCTGAGATGTTGTAAAATAGCTGTTTTAAAGGTTGGAAGTTATTTTATGAATTCTTTTGGGAACTATATGCCGTTCATGCAGTGGGAGCAAGCATACAGCGTCAATATTCGATCTATAGACGATCAGCACAAAAAGATGATCGACTTGATCAATGAACTATATGACTGTGTGAAGGGCGGCTCAGAAAGAGAACGTTTGAATGAGACGTTTTTGCGATTAAGCGTCTATACGGTGAAACATTTCATTTATGAAGAAGCCCTGTTTAAGAAACATGCCTATTCCGATCTTTTTGAACACAAAAAAAAGCACGATGAACTTGCTGAGCAGCTCACCGAGTTTCATAAAAAATACAGCGTGCAAAAAGAAGAAATCAATGAAGAATTGATAAACTTTTTCAAAGAGACTATGTTCGAACACATCACCACCTGCGACCGCGAATACATCGAGTATATGTCTGATCACGGCATTAAATAATCCTCCACCTTTGACCATATCAGCAATTGATCATCAAACAGCCCATTTCATACCTGTTATATTTCCTTCTCGTTATAATGAAATTTGATCGGTAAATCGCAATTATCGAATAACAAAGGTAGTGTCCTTTGTCTCCGATATTTCTTTAAGCAGTAAGTTAATCGTCTTTATTCGTTCAAGCCGACACAGATTGGTCAAAATCAGAAATCTTTCGTTTCCGCAAAAAATAAAGAAAATAGCATGATTTGCCCTTTGGGCAACTATCAGAAATGACAGGGTTTTTCTTATACACGGTTTTTTCGGATCGTGATCGCTTTACAAATCGTTTTTTAGCTTAGTACCCTTTATTTATAATATTTCCAGCCGAATTTTTTTTTAATACCGGACGCAAATGGGCTTTATTCGTCAATTATTCAATAAGACTTCCAGCAGTACACTGAGTTTCAAATTCGATAGATCCAAAGGGAAATTCAAACCTGGAACCTGGCCTGGCGCCATTGAGAATAAACAGGCCAATGTTGATGCCAAAAAGAATGAAGTCAATTTTCTACTTTCAAAATTTCCCGGATCTCCAAGCTTTTTTGGTGAAGTACTGGAATACCCAAACAAGAAAAAGCGCTCTTTTTTCTTCGTCAATCGTAATCCGAGCCTCGCACTCCTAAGAGATGAAGTAAATCGCTTTGCGGAATCCAAAGAGGTTCTGGATCCTCGCTCTAAAATAAAGAAGTTATTGAAAAAGCATCCGTATTTTCCGGACTTGAGGGCCATTAACGGCATCCAGATTTATAATGATGCCCTTCAAAGCGGATTGGATGAGAAAAAGCTGGATGTTCTGCAAACGTCTTTGGTAGAGCTTGGTACTGCCCTTCACAATGAATGCCTGAGTATCTTTAATGTCAGCTGGTTTATCCGCATCTATCTGAGATATCTGGATATGCTTAAAGACAGGTATACCAGTGAATACAATTATCTCAACAACGATGAATTCATCACCTTGCGAAGAACAATAGATGAATTGAACCGGGCGAATTTAAAAATTACCTCCATGCTGTCTATAAGAGACAAACTGGGTGGTTTGACAATGCTGAATGCCAAACTAAAAAGCTCAATTTATATCACCAGTATCATTTCAAAAGACGAAATCAAGGCAGCATGCACGGCAGCATTACAGAATGATATGACCCGTGCTGTTTCGGAAGGAAAAACCGCAAATTACGTACTCTTAGTTGTATTGACTCTGGGACTGCTATTGGCAAGAATTCCCGTTTTTCATACGCTTGTCCTGAACCTATTGAAAAGTATTCCGGATTTAACAAGAGATCTGATATTACAGAAGAATATGATTCGGACCATGACAGGTGTGACTGCCTTTCAAATTGCTATTTCAAGCGGTGATGCTGAAAAAAGCAGGGATGCAGCCGACAAGCTTTTCAAACGCTGTAAAACAGTTATTTCACAGCATCTCGAATATTCCATTCTGACCAAACCTCATGAAGTAGATCCCTTTTTGAAAGCTGCCTGGATAGCAAAAGAGAGCAGCGGTTTGATTCGTGAATCCGACTACAGAATACGCCTGGAAGAGGCTATGGAATATCTCAATGTGATCACTGGAAATCACGGAAAAGTAAAAGGTGCTTTCGAACTAGCGCGACAATTACAAAATGATATCAGTTTTATAATGGCCGAATACGGGTGGTCTACAGTTTATTGAGCGATAGACACTGCTTTCGTCATACTTCTTGCCTTGGTGGGACTTCACTTATTTTCTCTCCTGGACAAACCGTATTTACTTCCTTAATACTAATTCTCAATTCCTTACCCGGCATTAACAGAAACCAAACCTGCAATCTGTTTTCCTATGATCCAGGTACACATCGAAAAACACTTCAAACAATCATCCCTTCATTTTAATTTTCACAGCGCGACCAATCGTGTTGTGGTGTTTGGACCTTCAGGCAGCGGAAAATCACTACTTTTGAAGCTTATCGCGGGGTTCTTCCAACCGGACAAAGGAGAAGTTAACATAAATGGCCGGGTTTTTTATTCTTCGAGACAACAGATTAACCTTCCTATATACGACCGTCAGATTGGATATTTGCCGCAAGAATACACCTTGTTTCCAAACATGACTATTAAGGAAAACATCCTTTACGCTGTCAAAACCAGAAAATTGAAAACTGATACTTCAGAGTTTCTGGCATTGATGGAACGGTTCGGCTTAAAGTCACACCTGGATGATTACCCCCATAATCTCTCAGGAGGTCAGAAGCAACGCGCCGCTTTAGCCCGGCTTGTGTTGATACAACCCCGTTTAATGCTTCTGGATGAACCGTTTAGTGCCCTGGACACTCCCATCAGAGAATCTCTGCGAGAGCTGGTTATGGAGGAAGTAGATAAAAACAACATCCCTTCACTTTTCGTTACCCATGATACGGAAGAAGCATTTGTTTTTGGCAAGGAGCTGGTGTTGGTTGAGAAAGGCAATGTCATAGAGTCAGGCTATCAAAATCAGATATTCAATTTTCCGAAACATGTTGAAACCGCAAAAAGACTTGGATTTTCCAATGTCTGGCCAATTAAAGGCAAAGAAGGCAACTCCGTACTTGTGGAAGACAACAACCGTTTTTTGATCGATAAACCTGCCCCGTCGCAGGCTGAATTTGTCTGCATTCGACCTGAAAATGTCATGATTTTAAGAAACAATATCAACAAATCGACAAGAGATCGCGACAATGTTTTTCAGGGAACCCTGTCAAAGATTCATAATCGTGGTAGATATCTTCGGCTTGAATTTGTAGGAGAACACTCCCTGAAACTGAACATTCATCTTCCGGATTATATGTTCACACGTTTGGAACTCTTTGAAGGAAAGCCAATTCTGGTATCGATAAGGAAAGACCAGATTGTTTTATGTGATTCAAAAACGAGAACCTGATGAAAAAAACGTTTATATTTTTTCTGATTATCACTGTGCTTGCCAGCTCAAAAAGCTCGGCTGAAGAATTGATCTGGTATGTGGCTGCATCAATGTTGCCTCCTGCGAAAAAAGTCAGCGAATTGTTTAATCAGCAAAACAAAACCCATCGGGTTCTTCTAATAACCGGTGGTTCCGGTCAGCTGTTCAGTAAGATTCAACTATCAAAAAAAGGTGATATTTATAGTCCTGCTTCCCGTTATTACTTAGAAGTATCCCAGATCAACGGATTGTCCAAAAAGCACTCGGTGTTTTTAATTCAGACCCCTGTTTTTGGGATATCAAAAAAAGGTGCTCACAAAATTTCTTCTTTTTCAGATCTGTTGACGCCGGGCGTTAAGATTTCCGTAGGAAATCCGCAAACAATGGCTTTAGGCAGGTTGTATCTGAAAATTGAAGAAAAAATGCAGGCTGAAACAATAAAAGGCATTAGACAGAACATTACGGTGAAAGCTTTGAATGTCACTCAAATTGCCAACTATTTAAAACGAAACATAGTAGATGCCGGTACTATTTTTGATACTGTGGCTCTTGCCCATAAAATCCCCTACATCGAAATCCCTGAAGACTTAAACATTACATCCGAATCTTTCTGGATTGAGTTAAGCACCGGAGATAAAGGGCTAACCGTTGCTCTATTCAAGGCATTTATCTATGAGAATATTGGTTTGTTTACCGAGTATGGTTTCAAATTACCCCCGGACTTCCAGGTAACAAAATGATTCTATCGACTATTTCAAAATGCTTTGTTTTTCTTCTCGGTCTTTTTTTTCTGGGAATACTGCTAAACGGTTTATTCAAGCTGAGTCCAACCACAATCGTAGAGCTGATCAATGACCCGGCATTTCTTTTTTCCGTCGGATTTACTCTAAAGACATCGATAATTGCCTCCTTGCTTGCTCTTCTTTTTGGTGTCCCGGCAGGCTTTTTTTTGGCCAGGAATAAAACCAGTTTTTCTTATATTCTGGATCTGTTATTTGATATCCCTATTGTTCTTCCTCCCCTGATCGTTGGCGTGCTCTTGCTATCATTTTTTAATCTGCCCCTGGTGGAAAGTGTTTATTCTTTTATCTTCACAACCTCCGGAGCTGCCATTGCCCAGTTTTTTATTGCCGTGCCTTTTACCATCAAAGCCTCAAAAACGGCTTTTGAATTAATTTCTCCCATTTACGAACGTATAGCCATGACACTGGGCGCCAGACCCATCAAATCCTTTTTTGACACCACTTTTAAAATGGCGTTCCCCGGCATCCTTTCCGGGTTTGTACTAACCTGGTTGCGCTGTGTCGGGGAATTTGGAGCAACGCTGATGGTGGGAGGCGGAATTCCCGGAAAAACAGAAAATATTCCGGTTCATGTCTATTTGAACATTGTCTCCGGTGATTTTGAAAAGGGGCTCGGTGCCGGCATGATTGCAATATGTCTGGCATTCTTTTGTATCGTCTTGATAAATCTTCTAGTAACCAGAAGGATCAGACAAACCAGCCATTTTTGATTCCGTCATAGTTGATGAAACCATCACAAATAATCTATTTGGACAACCATCTGCTGGTGGTAAACAAACCTGCCGGCATCCTGATTCAGGGTGATAAAACGGGTGACGAAACATTGTTTGACCAGGCGAAGCTTTATCTCAAAAAAGCCTTTCACAAACCGGGAAATGTTTACCTGGGATTGATTCATCGGCTGGACAGGCCTGTTTCCGGGGTTGTGGTATTCGCCAGGACTTCAAAAGCTGCATCCAGGTTATCCGAACAATTTAGAAACAAGTCGGTAGCTAAAATTTACCGTGCATTAGTCGAAGGAAAAACTGTCGAACAGGGAATATTAAAAGATCGTATCCTTCGTAAAGGTCCTACCAGTTGTATTGCAAAAAATGGCCAAGGAAAGCAGGCAATCCTCACTTATCGACGTCTTCAACAAAAAGATGGCCTTTCTCATCTTGAGATCACTATTGAAACAGGCAGGCATCACCAAATTCGCGTGCAGCTGTCACACCTGGGATTTCCGATACTAGGAGATTTCAGGTATGGATCGAAAAGAGAATTCCCACAAAGGTCAATTGCCCTGCATTCCCATTCCATAACTCTTCAGCATCCAGTGAGCAAAGAAGACCTGATATTTACCGCAAAACCGGAAATTCCGTGGCCGCTGTACCCTTTACCATCTGATTTGCAATCAAGCAACTAGATCAGTTATATTTCAACATTTGATTCGAAACTGATCCGACCGGCAAACATCAAAAAGCCGAACAAATCGTGCTTAACGACTTACAGGCAACAATTTATGCTAAAAAAACAGTTGTAAAGACAAATGAACTTTGATAATTAACATGTATTCAATTGGAAATAGCATCGATAGAGGCTTTAGAGCACAATGAACATGAAAACTTGCAAGCCGATGCTGTTTCAAGGGATAATCACGGGATTACTTAATTTGATCGAATAATTTTCTGTTTTTTTCTCCTCAAATCTCTTGGAGGATAGTGATTTCAAGATAAATACCGATCAACACAGGCTACATGATTCCGTCCTAAAACTACTGCGAGCTGAAATTATAGTCGTAACTAACGTCTGTTAAGAGGAAACTATGTCGAAAGAAGTTATAGTGGAACGAAAAGAAGTCACTTTTTATGAGATCATAAAGGTTGGACCTGAATTCGAGGGATTTTCCGATCAGAGGCGAATGAAAGCTTTAAACAGCAGTTATGGACAATATATCAAGATCTTTCCTGGTCCTTCCATTGAATCCGAGAATTTTTTTACTGAGCTTTTTGAACAAATTGAATCTTACGAAGATCTGGCGGCTATTGAAGTAAGTCCTGATCTGGATGAAAAAACCATTCGACGTATAGTAAACAATGATCTGGGAGTCAGGGTAATACAACCTAAATTCTCGGGATCATCCTTCATCCGCTATGTTTCATATACCCTGTCAGAACTGGTTGAGACACCGATAGATCTGGTTAATCAGAAAGAGCACGCAGTATAAAACTTCTCTTAATCTTTTTTAAGATTCTTTCTCCTCGCAGTAAACCATAGGAATGGCGATCGATAGAGCCGTCATTCCTGGTGTAGTATGACCTTACAGACTTTCCTCCACATCCTCAGCAAACAATTTAGAAAGCCCTTTAGATTTCAGGCATTGGTTGTCATTTGACCATTTTCTCAGGCTCAATTGAGTAACTTTGGGATAGGTGATAGTATTTATCCCGGTAAGGTAGAGAACCATGAACTGTTCCCATGATAAACCAAACGAGTTCTATGCGTTTGATTGATACCCATTGTCACCTTGATTTTCCGGCTTTTGATGCAGACCGACATCAACTGCTACAAAATTGTCAGAAACTGGGAATCTATAAACTTATTATTCCAGGGGTTTGTCAAAAAAACTGGCAAAGGGTGATCGATCTATCCCATGACCAAAAATGGTTATACCCTGCATTAGGCATACACCCGTGCTTTGTTGATGAACACGGAGAGTCTTCCATCACAGAGCTGAAGGATTTTATATTAAAACAACCCCGGGTGTTGGCTGTTGGCGAAACAGGGCTGGATTTTTTTATGAAGGGTTATAATGAACCTCAACAACGATTTTTCTTTGAACAGCAAGTAGACTTGGCCAATACGCTCAATCGTCCCTTGATTCTGCATGTTCGCAAGGCTCACGACCAGGTGGCATCCACCTTGAAAAAGAAAGGATTCGTTTACCGTGGAATCGTCCATTGCTACTCGGGCAGCTATCAACAAGCCGGCCGCTATTTGGATCTTGGATTCAAACTCGGTATTGGCGGCGTTGTTACCTATCCCCGTTCTACCCGTTTGCATAAAATTGTCCGAGAGTTGCCCTTAGACTCCTTTGTGCTTGAAACAGATGCTCCCGATATTCCACCATTAGGAAAAGAAAGACAGCGCAACAGTCCTGAATACCTTACAAGGGTATTTGATTCATTTACAGAATTTCGAAACGAGTCTAAAAGCAAGGTTATGGATACCTTGCTTCAAAATACCATTTCACTATTTCCTGAATTAAAAGAATAACGTGTCAGATTTTCACGAACGCACCAGACTTCTTATCGGCGAAGAGGCCCTGGCTCGCATCCAAAGCAAAAGTTTATTTATTGCAGGTCTTGGAGGAGTCGGTGGATATATTGCTGAAGCCCTCGTCAGAACCGGCATGGAACACATAACAATCCATGATGCTGATATTATTAGCGAATCAAACATCAACCGGCAGATAATAGCTCTCCACTCCACCATCGGCAGAAAAAAGACGGATGTCATGCGGGAGCGCCTGCTGGATATCAACCCTGACTGCCATATTGCAGTCCAGGATGGATTCATTACCAAAGAAGTAATGCCTACTGTTTTATCAAAAAAATACGACATTGTGGTTGATGCAATTGATATCTTCAACTGTAAACTTGCATTTCTTCGTTATGCCTACAATCAGGATTGTTGGCTCTATTCCAGTATGGGTGCCGGAAACCGCATTGATCCGACAAAAATTACATCCGGGGATCTTTTTGAATCAAAAAATTGTCGGTTGGCAAAGGTTCTGAGGAAGAAACTACGACATACCGGTATTACGGAAGGTATAAAAGCTGTTTGGTCGGAAGAGATCGGGCATGCACCGGGTGAAATGGAAGAAGGAAAGGACCGTACAATCAATGCCAGTATCAGTACCATTCCAGGTATCTTTGGGCTGACTTTGGCGGGTATTGTCATTAAAGATCTGGTAAATAACTGCTATTAGCCTATCCGGTAGGCACGGTCCGTTTAGTATTTCATCCTTTCAATTGATTATTAAACATGCACCTGGCAATGATCACACTTTGCTCTTCATCAATTCCGATTCTCTGTCAGGTTTTCCCAAAAATACTGTCAACCAGCCTCAGATCCTCATTGTTAGTCAGATCATCATAATGAAAGTATTCGCTTTTACATGAATTGCAAATTCGTATACGATCAATATCATCTTCATCCAAAAGTTCCTTGTTAGAGATCTGTCCACGGGTTTGGGAACCACATTAACCTGTAAGTACTCTTCATCAAACCCAACATCCATGCTTTGCAGCATGATTCAGGATCTGAAACAGGAAATCATATAACGATCCCTATACTAACCTTTAGTTAAACGAATTGTGGAGACAGATATGCGAAAGATTTCTGTGATTGCCGTCACCTTGCTGTTCATTTCAACAATCAGTTGGGCTGAAGAAATCGGCGAGGTTGATACCGCTTTCAAACTGCTTGGTCCCAATCATAAGATCGTTATTGAAGCATTTGATGATCCGGAAATCAGTGGGGCTACCTGCTACTTATCAAGGGCAAAAAAAGGTGGTATTACTGGTGGACTGGGCATAGCAGAAGATCCTTCTGACGCATCCATCGCCTGCAGGCAAACTGGTCCCATTCGTTTGCCTTCCAATATAGCATCCGGAGAACTGGATGGAACGAGTGTCTTTAAAAAGTCCACCTCTATTCTGTTTAAAAAAATTCAGGTCGTGCGGTTTTATGATAAGCAACGGAATGTTCTCATATACCTCACTTACAGCGATAAACTTATTGACGGATCTCCAAAAAACAGTATTTCAGCTATACCAATCGTCAACATGCAATAGTCTATCGGTGAACCTGCCTGAAGCAGGAAAATGCTGTTCGTTTGAAGTGAATTCAAACCAGACGTGGGGTGATATTTTCATATAACGAATTTTCATACCAAAATGAGCGTGGTGAAGGGAGCCATTCAATCAGAGGCAAATCCGGGAACAGGAGGTTACGGGGCATTAAACTCGGAAGAGCCCAATAAGGTCATTCGTTTTATCAGCTTAAATGCAGAAAGCGGCTCTGATGATTTCAATGTTATCAAAGATATCATTCAAACCCGTGGTTATGCTGTTGACTTCGTTGAATTTAAATTTAGTACCACCAAAATTCAACGAAGATTGATTAAACCCACCCAAAAAGATGGCCCAAAAGAACGCATTGAAATCGAAGAAAAAATCGATGTCAACAGCAGCTATAAGCACCTCAGGCAGCTTTCAGCGAGAGTTCAAAAAGAAGTCAACAATGTGCTTCTGGTGCAGGTCAACCAGATTAAGGGATTTCCCTGCAGTGCACCCATTCTGTTTCCGGAGCTGTTAAAATCCAAGCGACCGATTCTCGTTAACGGTGTTACGGACCGTATCCATGTCCAACTAATCTCCAAGCCGGATTTAAACTTCCGCATCGTAGACGCTCCCATTGCCAGAAATCCATTCTTGCGCAGAAAAATACTGGAAAGGGCAGAACGTAGCAAATCGATGCAGGCGATCGGGAGGGAATTAAAAGATTTTTTTGGGCTGCCAAGTCACATCAGGGAAAAGCTTAATGAACTAGCCGTTGGCAACAAAGTACCACTTTCTGATGAAGAAGCAATTAATATCATTTTAATTTCAGATCTATACACTCGTTATCTCCCATTGTTCCAGAATTTTGAAAGGGACATTGCCAATAGAAATCAAACTGTTGCAGCACTTGCTAGTCAGTTTGTAGATATGACCAGGGGAATCCGTACCGAACATCTGTTGGAAGCATTTAAGAATTTTTTAATAGAAGAGGATAGCGACGGAGAAGCCTTTGCCAGCGAAAACAATACCCAGTTATTCAGCTATTTTTATAAAAGAGCCCAGCTTTTAGAGGAAAAACGCTTGAGGGTAGGCGATCACCCGGTCACACGGGCAGATATGTTTGCAACCTTACGCAGTTTGATAACTTTGGCAAGAAGTCAAATCGATCCGGGGCTGTGGAAGCAATGTCGTTTTTTCTTTAAACACGGCGATCTAAAGACATCCAAAAAAGGGAATATCCAAACCATTGATGCTCTAATCGATGAAACCTACTCCAAGCTAAAAGTTTATCATTCTGCTTCCTCATTAAGCCTTCTGGAGATCTACCTGATTCACAACCTGCATCGCTTGATCACAGGCCGCAAAGTATTGGTTACCCAGTCAGATCTGTCAAAAATCGAATCTGACCTCATTCGATCTGTAGTGATACCAATACTGTATCAACAGGATAGTACACCTTCCAAGGAAACTATCCGCCTGATGCTGGGCATGCAGGCCAACTTGCAGACACTGATTAATCCAGTGCATACGGTTGGCAGAGTCTATAGTTTTTTAATGGGCAGACGCCTTCGCGAAAATGTGCAGAAATTTTTGCGACCAGGACTCAGGGATCTGTTGGCAAGATTTGGTAAGAATTTCTTCATTATCTTTTATGAATTGGCTGTTCAAGAACCGGGATTGCTCATATCCAGAAATCAATTTGCAGAATGGTTGCAGGAAAAAGACTATTTTAATAAACCACAGGATTACGGATACATTCGCAACTCACTGGAAAATCATTACGACCCTAATCTTTCTGCAAAAAATTTGATGGAAACAGGGGAGTCTTGTTTTCCGGAGACCTATTCGGAAAAGGATTTCACAACTGATCTGGAAGCCGCTCGAAAGATCTTCGGTGAGTTTATAACCAACATGCAAAACGACGGCAGAGGATTTGCCAAACTGCTTTCCGATTTTCTTTCTTCAGGAAAGTATGACCTGAAATCAGCTGATTTCAGGGAGTTTGTAAAAAAGAGTAAATACTATAAGCTGTTTGGTGCCCTGGTTTTTAAAGCATGTAAAGAAATAGCACCGCGATTGAAGACCTTGGCCGTAAACAACAAAATGGTTTTAAAAGTACCTATTGAAATAGAACCTCTGCTGTTGCTGGAAAACATTTTTAATTTGCCTTCCGGAGAAGAGACAATTCAGATCCATTTAATCGCTGTACCTGTCAAGTCTGAAAAAGAGCTGGAACCAGCTTCCAAAGTATTTTCCAAGAATCTGATTCAATCCCTGAAAAGGGGATCAGATCCAACTCTCAAGGAATTGAACCGGGCAAACAGAATGCTCAGGATATACCAAGATACCTATTCCGAGTATGTACGATTCTTATTGATTTCAATTCTCGATCGACAGATCAACAACAGCATATTGAAAATTCGACAACAAAAAAACCAGACACCCAATCATATTCGTAACCATTTTGAAAACTTTGAAAAGCTGTTTATCGGTACAATTAAAAGCCAGTATCTGAATAAATTAGTTCAGTTTGATCCAACCAACAAAACAAAGGATGTAGTCTACAACCTTTCCGTAGCCCAGGTTTTACAGGCGATAGTATTGTATAAATCCGCCACACACAAGCTCAGGGATTACAGGTTAACTATCGAAGAAATCAAGAGCCTGCTGGAAAATATAAGCAAAACAAAAGATGATTACGAAAAACTGACCTATCTGAAGCAAATTAATAAATTCCAGGAGATGATTTCAACACCAATCGAGGATTTAAATGAAAATGTTTTAAACCTGATTACAACCCTGGCTAAGAAAATTCAAAAAACCGTAGAACAAAGCAGGGAAAACAAAGGTATCTTGATCAGAATTTTTGAAAAATGGAAGAAACAGGATCTTAATGCCGAGGACAAGTGTGGTTTTTTCAAGCCTTTTCTAAAACCGGATGGTTATGGTTATGAACAAAAACTATTTCTGGAGATTGCAAAATCACGTGAGATTTTATTGAACATAAAAAGAAGGAAATGCCTCGTTTTCTTCCCCGAAACTCTCCAGGAAGATCAATTTGAACTGATGTTGGAAGTCGGTTCCTTTATCATCGAAAGAGATTTCGATGCAACCCTTTTTGTCGAGATTTCAGGAATGAACAAACAACAAATTGAATCACTTTCAAAAGTGTTTTACCCAGGTAATTTTTTCCGACTGGACAGAGTTAAGCCTGTTAAGTGATTCAATTTCTTATGACTCCTGTCAAATTCCCCATTAAACCCACCTTTCACCTATAAATTAAAAACTAACACAAGAGCTGACAAATGAAACACTCCCATAACTTCGTCGAGGAATATGAAGGCATGCTCGCTTTCGGTATGGATAGGAAATCTGATGAAGATACAGTGATTTGCTATTTGCAGAAATTTTCCGATGATGCACTAATGAAGGCATTGATTGCCCGATTGAGTGATAATGAACTGGAAGAGATTTTCTCGATGGTGACGAATACCATGAAACGACATCTTACCGAGCCTGAATACCACAAACTGTTTTTAAAGGAATAAATCAAAGTTTTGGTCGCATATCAAACCAGGGGAGGGCTCTTTCCAGTTGACCGGCTAGTCTGAACAGGATTGCCTCATCACCAAATCGGCCAATAAACTGAACACCGCAAGGAAAGCCTTCGGGTGACCAATGGAGAGGGACGCTCATCGCCGGTTGGCCAGTGAAGTTAGCAAGTTGGGTAAACGGAGTTCTCCGCAACATATCAATGGCAAGTTGATCAATCAGCCCTGATGACTTCAAAAGCCTCCCCATTTTTAGCGAATTGACCAGTTTCATTATCAACTCTTCACGGGCTTTTGGTTTGAGCTCGCCAATTCTGGCAGGTAATGAGGCTGTTGTGGGTGTGATGTAAATATCATACTTTTCGTGGAACTTCCCCATGATTCGAGAAGCTTTCCCCCATTCCCTCATGGCACTTACAAACTCTCCTGCTGTGCAGGCACTTCCCAAAACCGCTAGTGTCCTGGTTTCCAGCTCCAGGTCCAAGGGATTTAATCGCCTGCCTATCAAATCCGGAATTGTTTTCAAATCAGCTGCCATCTCGCCGCAATACAACATTGTATAGCTTTTTGCCAGTGCAATTCCATCTAGATTCGGTTTGTCTTCTTCTACATGGTGCCCGAGAGATTCCAGTAATTTTACCGTATTTTCAACTGCCTTGACACATTCTTTATCAACTGCAGTATGAATGGGGGATTCAGTGCAAAAGGCAATTCTCAATTTCCCGGGATCTATACTGACCTCTTCAAGATAAGGCCTCTCCGGATCAGTTATTGAATACGGTGCACCAACATCCGGTCCCTGAATAGCATCCAACATGGCAGCACTGTCTCTAACGGTTCTGGTAATAACATGTTCAGATACGGCACCTTGCCAGATTTCGCCATAATCTGGTCCGGTGGGGACTCTGCCACGTGATGGTTTTAAACCAAATAAACCACAATACGCTGCTGGAATACGAATAGAACCTCCGCCATCACCGGCAGTCGCAACAGGAACCATCCCTGCGGCGACAGCTGCGGCGGAACCGCCACTTGAGCCACCTGGTGTGTGCTCCGGGTTCCAGGGATTTCGGGCGGGTCCATGCAATTCAGGCTCGGTCACTCCCATCAATCCAAATTCAGGGCAATTTGTTTTTCCGATGATCAGTGATCCGGTTTTCTTGATTCTTGAAACAACTTCGCTGTCGTAATTCGGAATATAGAACTCAAAGGCACGGCTGCCGCTGGTCAATGGTGCGCCTGCATAGGCAGCCAGCAAATCCTTCAATAGCATGGGAACACCGGTAAAAACTCCTTGCTCCAAGGGACCTTCGATCTGTTCACTGATCTGACTGTACATGAACGTTATAACCGCATTTAAAAGAGGATTATATGATTCAATCCGTTGAATTGCCGTATTGCACAATTCTGAGGCTGAGATCTCCTTTCTTTTGACCAACTCAGCCAGACCAATTGCATCATATGTTAAATATTCCTCAAAAACTGCCATTTAACCACTCGCTTTGAATTCCAAAACAATCGATTTTTTCTAAGCACGCTATTATGAACAGCTCGCAAGGATATGCAAACGCCGGCCCGTATTCCGAGTTTGAATACCCATAACACACATGCACGGAGTGTAACACGTCTGGATAAATTGATGGAACTGTTTTCGTTATTAGTTTCCCAAGTTGTGAACAATTGGAGAATTTTTTTCGGGCAGGACGATCCATTCTAACCAGAATTTAGAAAAGATCGCCAAAACTTCAGATTAGCTTTTTTCTATAGAGACTTGTTGTGTTTTGCTAATTCATCCTTGCAGATTTGGACAATATCGGAGAATAGCTCAGCCTTCATCTTCTTGATCATCTCTTTGTCCTTTACCAGCGTCTTGGCATATTCAAGGATTTCAGGAATCATGGAATCCAGGGTGCAGATCTTCCGGATAATGCCGGCATTTAGGCATTCTTCCGCTGTAAGCCGTTCTCCGGTGAGTTGCATCTGGTTCAATTTCCTAATAGGAATCGCTTTTAACGCAATGGCATTCAAAAAAGGCGTAAACGGAATTTTGATATCAATTTCCGGAAAACAAAACCAACCCCGATCATCTCTCATGTACCTGTAGTCAAATGCGCATGACATAATAGCTCCACCTGCAAAGGCATGACCCGTAATGGCCGCAAAAGTGATCATGGGATAGGTTAAAATTCTGTTAAAGAGTCGATACATTTCAACAGCAAACTCCTCAAAAAAGCCGGGACCATCTTTTTCCATGTTTGTTGCGATCCACTCCAAATCTATTCCATTTGACCAGATCTTTTCATGAGAGGATTTAACAACCAGTACATTCAGGTTGTCAATTTGTTCCAATTCATCCAGTAGTTTATGAAATTGCTCAAAAAACTCGTAATTAAACCTGTTCTCACCACTGTCCATTGTGACAATGGCAACGTTTTCATCAGTTGTATATGAAAAATGTTCCATGCTCCTCCCTAAACATTGGGGTTATCAGTGAATCCATTCCTTCTGCGGAGTCTAAAAACCAATACGCATTAATTATTGCATTGGTTTATCGTAAATAAACGTAAGTATTATTTATCAAACAGATAAATAATATTGATCAGCAACCTTTCAGGAAAAATAATCAAAGGGAATAGGCACCAGTTTCTTGTCCCTGTCCATACAAACTAGATGTAGTTCACAGGATACAGCTGGTTTTTTTCCTCCCTCACGCCAGGCTTCATGTTGCCAGATTATCCTATATTTCCCGTCGATTCGGTAACTGGAGCGAATATCCAGCACATCGCCAAATTCCGCACCTTCTGAATAAGTGATATCTGCCTTGTACACAGCAAAACCCAGTCCTTCCTTCTTCCATAAATCCACGAGAATTTGTTTGCCTATCACGTGCTCCCTGGATCTTTCAAAATACTTAAGATAATTAGCATGATACACAACACCGGAATGGTCTGTGTCTTCATAATAAATTTGAACCGGCAGATGATAGACCTGTGAACTCATTATATTCTCCTGATGACACTTCTAATCATAAACGGAAGCTTGGTTCGTTTATAGCAATCGAAAAATTATTATTCAAGATCGTACCGAAACAAAATATGTTCCAGGCATACCCAAAGGGAATGATTATGGTTTTAGGTGCTTAGATGACAGGCTTTGAAACTGAAAAACAGGAAAACATGTTCAATTAAAATCATTAAAGCAATAAAAATAATTAATTTGACTTATTATTTTACCAAACTATACTGAAATTGAATTCAGGCAAAACATCAGCTTTAGACATGAGAAAATGGTCTGTAAATGTGAGAATTTAATTTTTTAGTCGAATGATGTGCGTTGGAATTCAAAAAAAATCAGTAAATGCGTTTCATCTCTTTTTTGGATGAGTAATCATCCTTGCTCTCCATGAAGTCGAAAAAGCAGTTCTTTCGCTGCTCTGAGCTCCAAAATGAACTTGATTTGGGTTTAGCCAAGAAAATCTAAATCGTGTTTCAACCCTTCGACTTCACAAAAAGCCTCCACTTGAGAAACCTGCTTTCACCCGAGAGCAGGCTTTCACAATTCACCCCCATAGACTCAAGTTCACTTTCCCCATCGTATTTTCTCTGCTTTGATCCCATAATCGATTTGACTTGATAGCACTTTTTCTGAATGCTATGTCTGACACCCAAGACAGACATGACGTTTGGTTTTAGCTTCAATTCGGCTACCTCATGAAAACAACACAATCCAGGGAAGAACATCATGAACGATAATCTTGCTACCATCTGGAACCCGGCAGCGCAGGCGATAATCAAGGCCGGCAAAATTCCAATCATTATAAGTGACACCGTGATCGAACTGCTGCAGACAATTATGACGGAAGAACAGGCCAGATTTATCTCAGCATTTGACAAACCATCACTCAACCTGGAGCAACTTCAGGAAAGAACAGGTTACGCCAAATCAGATCTGGAAGATATGCTAAAGAGTTTGATGTACGGAGGCATTGTCGTTGGAACAAAAAGCAGAACCACGGGTATACAGGTTTACAGGCTGCTAGGTCCGTTCCCGGGGCTGTTTGAGTACACAAACCTCAAAGGAGAAACAAGCCCTAAGCACCGTAAGTTGGCCTTGCTGTTTGATAAAATGCTTGATGAAATGAAGCAATTTACCCAGGAACACTATGAGCTTTATGTAACAGAAGCAAAAAAGTTCCCGCCAGTTGTCAGGGTTGTACCTGTTGAAGAGGAAGTTGGGGTGGACTCAGCCGATAAAATTCTACCGTTGCAGGCAGTTTCAAAAATTGTAGATAAATTCGATGATATTGCCCTTGCACATTGCTACTGCAGACATTCCAAAGACCTTCTCGATGACCCCTGCCAGACTACCTCTGAGCGATTGAATTGCCTGCTGCTTGGTAAAAGTGCACTATTTGCGACTGAATATGAATTTGCTAAAACGATTACCAAAGAGCAGGCAAAGCAAATTCTGGAAAAAGCTTCCGATGATGGCCTTGTTCACAAAGCTTTCCACATCCATTTGGATAAGGAGCTTGATGAAGAAGCCATTTGCAATTGTTGTCAATGCTGTTGCGGTCCGTTTCAAATGTATTACCGAGGCGTCGCTCCCTACCATTGCCATACCAAATACCTGGCCCAAGTCAATTTTGATGACTGCACCGCCTGTGAAACATGTATTCCTTTGTGCCCGATTGAATCTATATCTATGCAGGACAGCGCTGCCTTTGTTGATGAGACCACCTGTATTGGCTGTGGTATCTGCGTTCATCATTGCCCGGATCAAGTGATTCAACTGCTGCAAACCGAGGAACGCCAGGTATTTCTCCCCCCGAAAAGGATCGATTAATTCACAAATCAGGAAAACTAAGTGACATGAATAGTCCAAAGCAAGCATCAAATTCCGGCAGCACCACACAAAAATTCAAGTTTTGTCCGCATTGCGGAAGTGACAGATTTTCCAACCCTTACGAAAATCGGCTGCTTTGCAGCCAGTGTGGATTTACCTATTATGTCAATCCTCCGGTTTCTGTTGTTGCTGTCTTGAAAAACCCTCAAAATGAAATTCTGCTGACAAAACGTAAATATGATCCCGGAAAAGGCTTATTCGATCTTCCCGGTGGTTTTGTTGAAGAAGGAGAAACGCTTGAACAAGCCTTGATTCGTGAAATCGAAGAAGAGTTAAACCTCAAAATCAGCAATCCGATTTACTATAAATCCTTTGTCACCAGCTATCCCTTCAAAGGAATCGTATATTATCCGGTTGATACGGTGTTTATTTGTGAAGTTTCGAACTGGGCACCGTTGAAGTTTCAGGACGATGTTGCTGACATTTTGTTCAAAGCACCCGCTTTGATAGAAGACAAATACCTGGCATTTTCCAGTCATCAGCTGTTAATGCAATCCTTAAGGAAACATCTGCCTTATAATTAGTGCCTGAACGAAAATCGCGAAACCCTTATCCAACCTTATGCCAGATGCCGGCATTCAGCTTGAAGATTAATATGCTGTCAGCGTTCAGCTTAAAACATTACAATGACAAGGAAAAAACAGGCTGAGAGCTGACTGCTGAAAGCACTATGCTTCGAAGTACCAAGCTGTCTTTAAAGCTTTTACTGGTAAGGGTTAAATTGGTTTTTGTTCAGCCACTAATTAAAGGTACGACTTACCATTGGTTTTTTGGCAACAATTTTAAGATGGTGCATTTAAACGAACAACCAGACCTAACTATCGATCTATTAAGGCGCACGACGACATAAATTCCCTTGTTATTGACTTGACTTGTTTTGGGCATATGCCTAGAATTTAACAGTAAATAAGTTGTTTTAATGTGATTGTAAAAAGGAAAGCCGATGCCTCTATTTGAATTTGAATGCGAAGAATGCGGAACCCAGAGCGAAATACTCGTGATTGGTTCAAATCCCTCTTTGGAATGCAGGTCTTGCGGAAGTAAAAATCTTAAAAAAATCCTTTCAGTCCCTTCTTCACTTTCCGGGGTCGCAAAACCAAGCATACCCCAGGGAGCACCTTGTTGTGCTTCATCACCGGGAGAGATGAATTGCCCCGGCCCAGGCAGTTGCTGCGCAAAGGATATGGCCTACTAATATGACTAGACCCAAATCTCCCAGGTCAATAAACGGCAATCCGAAAGTCAGCTGGTTCAAACCAGCTGGGGTTACCTTGCAGTATTTAGAAGAGGTCGAATTGACACTGGATGAGGTAGAAGCATTGCGGTTGGCGGATTTTGAAGGTCAGTATCAGGAGCTGGTCGCGGAAAAAATGAATATCTCCAGGCAAACAGTCGGAAGGATTCTGGCCATGGCGCACAAAAAAATTGCCGAAGCACTGGTACTGGGAAAGGCAATTCGTCTTGAAGGAGGAGAGATTGAATGTCAGGGAGATGGCTACTGTTGCGATAAATGTCAGGAAGGAAAATCATGTCACTCACTAGAAAATACTTGAGATGTGGGTCAATAGTGTTTTAACAGTGATCATTCGGAGTAAAAGATGAAAGTATGCTTGCCTGTGAAATCAGATCTCGGCATTGAAAGTCTGATTTTCGGTCACTTTGGAAAAGCACCCTATTACGTGCTCTTTGATTCGGAAACCAACGAATTTTCCGCCGTTGCAAACGACAGAAAACAACATGAACATGGTGATTGCAATCCACTCTCGTCATTTGAGGAAGCCCGACCGGATATAGTTGTTGTTGGTGGAATCGGAGGCGGCGCTCTCAATAAATTAAATGATGCAGGGATTCGGGTATTCAAGGCCGAGGGAAAAACAGTAAAAGACAATTTAAACGTACTTACCAGCAAAGGGCTTCTGGAGTTCAATGCCGATGAGACTTGCCGAGAGCATAAAGATGGTGAGAACCATGATTGCCATGGACATGAGTCTTCACAAAAACCCGGTCCTGAATCCAAACATCGCCATGAGGAATCCGGTTGTTGCGGAGGAAGCGCTCATGCTCATAGGCATGAAAAAGGAGGCTGTTGCCATTAGATAATTCAGCAGTATCTATTCTCGGTCGTTACTTACAAGTTCACTGCCTGTTTCGACCGGGAAAAGTTCATCCTTAAGATCAGGTAGAAATCGATCCTCTTGGTGTCCCACACTTCCAACAATCGGAAAATTGAATTTCCAATTGCTCCCCACAACTGACACACTCCCAAGTTTTCCCACTACTGTTACTTGTATCTGATGAGGTTTGGTAAGCTTCGATCAATGTTTTGGCCGCTTGATATTGATCTGACGGAACCAACACCTTGATACCCTCAGTAATTTGTAATTGTGGTTCCATGCCTCCGCAATCATCTTTTTGAATATATGCTTCAACCTGGTTTTCCTGCAAAAGACCTTTGATAATTTGGGCCTCCAGGTCATTCTTACAAATGACAAATTCTCTCAATTCTACATACATGGAGTTTTTCCGGAATTCATTATTGGACGATCATTGAAATCAGCAATACACTGAATCGCTTGATTAACACCTCAGGTTCTTATTTTGGGAATCTGGAGTTTTACTGTAATTCCTTTATCCTCATTGTTCTCCGCCCAGATTTGACCGTAATGGTCAATAATGATCCGTTTTGAAATGGCTAGACCTAAACCAGTACCTCCCGCTCCATCACTGGTATAAGTGCTTTGAAAGAAATGACTAAATATCTCAGATAATTCCTGTTGGGGAACACCCACTCCTTCGTCTTTAACAAAAAACAGTATTTGGTTGAAGTTATCGATAATTGAGAATTGAATTCTGCCTCCCGTTTCGGAAAACTTGACAGCATTCGAGACCAGGTTCACCAGGACTTGTAGAATTTTGTCAAAATCGAGGTCAATGGAATCGTCGAAGTCTGGTTTTGGAATGGACAGTGTTATTTTTTTTTCTTCGATAACCGGCGTTAGTTCCTTCACAGCTGCATTCAAGATATCAGAAAATGAATGCCTGGTAAACTCGTACTCCATTCGACCCGATTCAAGTTTGGAAAGATCGAGTAAATCATTCAAAAGTGCCAGGAGCCTTTCTCCGCTGCTGAGTATGGAATCAAAATAGGAAACAACCTTATTGATATCAACCCTTCGTGCTTTTGATTGCCCTAGCTTGGCAAATCCAAGAATTCCGTGCATCGGTGTTCTTAACTCATGACTGATATTGGCAAGAAATTGGGATTTGGCTTTGTTTGCAGTTTCCGCTACATCTTTAGCTTTTTCCATTTCCTTAAGAGCTTTGTTCAATACTTTATTTTTGGCGTAAAGCTCCTCAGTTCTCTCTTTGACTTTATGTTCAAGCGTAGCGTTGGTCTCTTCCAGCTTCTGAGCCGTTTCTGAAAGGTCTTGGTACAGCTTGGCATTCTCGATGGAAATTGCCATTTCCGTCGAAAGCAGATGAATAGTTTTTAACCTGTCTTCGGAAAAAGCACCAGTGACCAGATTATTCTCCAGATACCAGAGACCCACCAGGTTGTCTTGATGGAGCAATGGCACACATACGGCTGATTTCGGCCTTTTCTTGTCCAGATAGACATCGTTGGAAAAATTGTCATAACCTTCAGGCAGGGTTAGTACAACAGGTTTCCTGGTATGAATCACGTAATTTATAACCGATAAAGGTAATTTTGATTGTTCAGAGTCCAAGGCAGCAAGATCAATCTCCTCTTTCAGATCGATATCCACATGATGATCATCAATTGAGCCGGTGGCTTCAATGACCATTTTTTCCTTTTGCTTCAATATTAAAAACCCGTGCTGGGCTCCGGCATTTTCCAGTACAATTTTCATTAATTTTTTCAGCAGCTTATCCAGAACCAATTCACTGGAAAGAATAGTCGATGCCTTGATTATCGAATCAAGATCTATGGCACGTGATTCGGATTGACTCATGCTGAAGACCGGTTTGCCACTGTTACTGCCGGGAACCTGAATATAGTATTTCCTCGCCTTGGCAAGCAGGTCCTCAAACCTTGTATCAAGGTCTTGAACTTTTGCTATAGCCCCCCAGTTTAAATAGCCGTTTCGAGCCTCAAGAAAATAGACCCGCGCAATTTTCTCGTTGCCCCGGTTCAGGTAAAATTTTGCAGTTTCTTCGTTTATTATCGCTTCGCAATGAATAAAACGGTGCTCAGCTGCAGATTCAATCGCATCATCATAGAGATTTCCCGCTTCAAGGATCTGTCCGCTGATTTCTGCCAGTTTGGCATCGACCAGTTGGCTTTTATGCAAATAATTTTCAGGACAAAGGGCCGCCCAATGATTCAATTTAGCCTTTACTTCCTGCAATGACGCAAGCAATTCGGCTTGCCTTTCTTTATCTTCACCGGAGTATTTGGCAGCAAGGACAAGAGCTTTTACCCAATAGTGTTCTGCCAGTTGAATCTGGCCCATCGAAGCGGCTTTCAGTGATTCGGCTTTATCCACAAACACATAAGCCTGATTCGTGTTCCCGGCCAGATAAAAAAGCAGGGATTTTAACACATAATACCAGTGTTGTGCAGCTTTGTTGGTACTTCGCTCCAAAGTTCCGCGGTATTTACCTTCATCGAATGAGTCATCACTAAAATCACCAATGCCAAGTGTTAAGCCTTGCAAACTCATGGCATAGCGTTGTGCAATTTCGTAATAGAAAAATTGGTCAAAAAATTTAGCTCTCTCGACAAATTGAAGACACTCAATGGCCTGTTTTTTATATTCTTCCAGGTTTTGACCAACAGCCTGCAGATGACGAATCATTCCTCCCAGGCAAAAAGAAGCATTGACCAAATCACCATGTTCCACCCCAACCTTGTAGCCGTTTTTCATAATAGCGATGGAACTATCCAAATGTTGCCCCCAGTGATTGGCAAAAGCTCCCCGCGACATGCTGACTTTAGTAAAAAGCTTAATATTTTCATATTGATTATTCAGCTTCGCGCCCAACTGCCCGAATTCAAAGGCTGATTCGAAATCACCCAGCTGTCCGCCAATGATTCCGGAAAAAGAAGCGTATCCCAATGCTGAAACGTCGCAGTTACCATGTTTAAGAGAAAGATTCACAATTCGAATCAGAACCAGCGCCAAAATCCTGGGGTTGTAAAAATATGCCGGTGCATCCAGATTGATCAGAATGCTCATGATACTGATAATGCGTTCATCAGTGAGGGATGGTAAGTCCTGTAGTTCAGGAATCTTTCTGTTTTGCAATAAAACTTTGAACTGCTTCAATTCGTTTTGAATGGCGGTAAGGAGTTCATTCTCGTCCTGGGGAAAGTCCATTCCCAACAATTGCAGACATAAAACTCCTTCCTTTACTGCAGATTCGTATTCACCATAATTTGTGTAGAGGACGATTTTCCTTCTGCGTATGGCCACCTGGTCAAGGATCGATTCGGTTTTCTTGATCAACATGTCAAAATTGATCATCGCCTGGCCAAATCCACCAACCTGGTATTCGGTCTCGGCCTTCTCCAGACAAAGGTCCCGAATCAACTCAAAATCAGTTTCCCAGTGAGAATCATTTAATAAATTGACTCCGTTTTCCAAATAAAACAAGGCAGATTGAAAGGCATTGGATGCTTTTGCCTTTTTTCCCGCAATCAAATTTAAAACCGCGAGATCCATGCGTTCCTTGGGATCGGAAATCAGATTTACAGCCTGATTCAGCTGGTTCAAGACAAAGAAAAGCTTTCCGGAATTTCTGAGATCGTTCTCAAATCGGAGATGATACCTGCCAATTTTCAAATGCAAGGCTTCCCTGTCTTCCTCGGGAATCATCTGATAGTACACCTGCTGGATTCTATCATGAGTGAATTGATAAAAGACGTGATGTTTGTGCTTGGAGTCAATTTCTTCTTCAACGATAACAGAATGGTAAGATCTGCCTCCTGCTGTGATAATACCTTCCCTGATAGCCGGTCTTAAATGAGATAAGGTCTCTTTAAGGGTTAAGCCACTTACCATTGAGAGAACAGAAAGTTCAAAAAGAGGTCCGATGCAGGCTGCATGCATCAATAAACGTCGGCTTTCCACATCCAGATTTAAAATTCGATTGGTGATGAAATCGATATTGTCTGCACTGACCTCCGATTCCGTCACCTTCTTTAAGTCCCATTCCCACTTATTTTGAGAGTAATTAAATTGGATATGCTTCTTGGTATAAAGTGTTTTAAAAAATTCGATGGAATGAAGCGGGTTGCCTGCAGTTTTTTCAAAAATCGCTTTAGCCAGGATATCGGTTTCGTCCCCATTTTGTTGCAAGGTGTCTGAAACCAGCTCCTGAAGATTCGCTACCTCCCAGGGATTTAACTCAATTTTAGTGATGGTATTTCCGGTTTCAATCTCTGAAATTGCAGCCAGCAAGGGATGATTGTCATCCATCTCAGAGTTGCGGTAAGCACAAATAACCAGAAGGCACCTGTTTTTGTATGAGGTTAATAAAGTCTTCAGGAACGAAAGTGTCGGTTTATCGCACCATTGCAGATCATCCAGAAAAAGGGTCAACGGATGATTTTCGGACGTGAAGACATCAATAAACTTCTGAAAAACTATATTAAATCGATTTTGAGATTCGCGAGGTCCCAGATCCAGAATCGGAGGTTGCTTACCTATAATTGCTTCCAGTTCCGGTGCAATTTCCAGAATGACCTGGCCATTGGCGCCCAAGGCTTTTCCCAACTTCATTTTCATGCTGGCCAGACGTTTTTTATCCAATGTCAACGATTGTTGGACCAGGTCCCGAATAGCTTCCGATAAAGGAGCATAAGGAATGGCATCTTTGTAGCGATCTGCTTTTCCGGCAATATAGAGCCCTTTTTCCCTGATTATATCGGATTTAACTTCCCGGATTATGGCAGTTTTTCCATATCCGGGAGGAGCTGTTACAAATACAATTTCCCTGTTTCCCGATTTCACTTTTTGAAAAGTGTCCTTTAATACCGCCAATTCAGTCTCTCGGCCGTAATTCTTATCGGGAATGAGGAAATGGAAAGAAACATCGTTTTCGCCAAGTGTGAATAGGGTAATGCGTCCTGTTTTCTGCCATTCCTGCCAACATCTTTCCAGGTCGTGTTTCAGACCTTTCGCTGAGTGATAACGGGCCTCCGGAGTCTTGGCTGTGAGTTTGCGAATGATCGCCAACAGCATCTCATTACCTTTCGCCGAAACATGAGGCAATGATTCAATATCCCTGGCTATGTGCGAGTGTATTTTCTCCAGATGGTCATCCGTCTGAAATGGCAGTTTACCTGTCAGCATTTCATAAAAACAGATTCCCAATGAGTAGAGATCAGAGCGAAAATCGATCGACCGGCTGATCCTTCCTGTCTGTTCCGGTGAGATGTAATCCCAGGTTCCTTCAAACATCATGTCCGGTTGCACCGAAAGTGTGTCTTCAGTCAGCAGGGTTGACATACCGAAATCGATATACCGGACTTCATCGGTCTTTTCGTTTATGATAATATTGGAAGGATTGCAGTCCTTATGAATGATTCGTTTCTGATGGATGATCGCCAACCCGTCTGCCAGCTGAATCGCAATTGGGAAAAAACGATCCAGGGGCATTGTATCCTGCTGAATGATATTATGCAGGGATGTTCCGCCTATATCTTCCAGGACAAGTACCATCCTGTCGTTACGCATTTCGATCGGTTTGATTACCGCCGGATGGTCGATCAAACTAAGCATGGAGAATTCATGTCTCAGTTTCGCGATTTCCTCGAAAGTTGGGTATTCGGAATTAAATGTCTTGATGATAACGGGTCGTTGATTTGTTTTGCCTGTGGCTCTCAAGATCAACGATTGCTTGCTGGCATGAACGGTGGATTGGATATCGTATTCAGCTGGAAAAATCATTGGTCCGGACAGTTTTCAAAAGGATTGGAAAACCTTAATGTAGTATTTACACGCATTTTAGAGTTTGGTTTAGCCTCGCTTGGTCCGTTAGTGCGGGCTTTTACTCCGTTATTGTTCAGATCACCTGATACACTAAAACGTTAAAGCTCAGGTCTAGCTTAAGTTTAGAAGAAATCCGAAAAATTGCAAACAATTTTTAAAAACTTGATTTATTGTTGTTATCTCAATAGCTCAACCAGTCCCCCGGTATCTCTTTTATTGACTTCATTGCTGTTAAATTTATCCAAAGAATATCGTTGGTTCTTGCGCCCCAATTTCGATTTTGTGATGCCAATAATTTGAGGTTCGTACTTTAGGAAGGAACGGATATTCTTGAAAGATCAAAAACTGTGGTGTCCTTCGAGTTGGAATATTCTGACGGAGGATTATCCCGGCTTAAGGCCGGGATGAGGTTCGCAGTAGGCGATACACTCGATTATTACACACTAGAATCGATAGTCTTATTTGCTGTAAATAACGGCCAGAATGGTGGCCTTTCCGTTTTTTCCTGCTATCAGATGGGGGGTGGTGGAAAGATAGTATACACTATCTCCCGGCTCCAGCATAAATTTCTCATCACCTATTTTCAGTTCGACACTACCTGCCAGAACATAAATAAACTCTTCACCCTCATGAACAGAAGGTTCTACATCCGGATTCTCTTCCAATTGTACAACCAAGGCTTCCATGTTTCTGCCTTTGACCTCGGGAGCCAGGCTTTTATAGGCATAGAGTTGCTTTTTGCTTTTTTTGGAAGTTGAACGGGAGATCGGTTTGGCTTCTCCTTTTCTGGTGATAGAATACAGATTGCTCCCCACATCCGAAACCAGCCTGCTGAATGCACTATCCAGTGCCCTGGATAATTTGATAATAGTACCCAGCTGAGGTTTGATCTCGTTTTTCTCAATACTTTGCAACAGCTCAAACTCAAAACCGGTCATCTTAGAGAGCTCTTCCAGTGAAATTCCCTTTTCCTTCCTCAGTTTCGAGATCTTTTCTCCCACAGCTTCGATGCTGCTTTCATCATCCGGCGAGACTTTGCCAGTCAGGTCTTCAAAATAGTCTACATTAATGTGAGGTATGCCTTGGTCATCCATCATAATGATCTCCTTCCCTTTATTCCCAAATCAGTGCGTTTTCAGTCTCTTGTCCCTGCAGACGGTCAAACCGGCCTCTTAAAAGGCCCATTGATAAACGAATTGCACTTAGAGTCTGCAGTATCAAAAGCAATCCGTCACCTGTTTTTCTATTTCAATTGAAAACATCGTCCGCAAGCTGGTTATAGAAAAGAGGAATCGTTTGTTTACATTCCAACAATAGCAACCTGGTACCATTGGAACCTCATAATAGTAACGTTACTTAAGTTGCGCTACTTTTGCCAAAGTTTCAGTCCCAAATGGTAACAGTATTAAAAAGGTTGTCTTTTTTAGTTTATTGATATTATATAGCTTTTCAAACGTGGCAGGTCACGTTTTATTTAATGGCACGCCCAATGCAGATTAGAAAGTTAGAAGATTTAATTAATTGGTTTTACTAAATTTTTAATCCCCGCTTTAAAGGAGACATGTGATGAATACCGCTTCGAAAAACAAAACATTGAACATGAGGCAACTTTTTGACCAGGAAACCTGGACTCATACTTACCTTTTATACGATTCAGAAAATGGCGAAGGGATCCTCATCGATCCGGTTAAGGAGAAAGTGGATCGAGATTTAAATCTCCTTAAAGAACTGAATGTTACACTCAAATATGTTCTGGAGACTCATGTACATGCAGACCATATTACCGGGGCTGCTGATTTAAGGGAAAAAACAGGGGCTGAGATATATTATGGTGAAAAGGCTGGAGTACCCTGTGCAGACGGATTGCTGGCAGATGGTGAAGAATTGAAATTCGGCAACTACACAGTGAAAGCACTTTCCACTCCCGGTCATACCGACGGTTGTACCAGCTATGTACTGGAAAACATGGTTTTTACCGGTGATGCACTGTTCATCAGGGGGACAGGTCGAACCGATTTCCAACAGGGCTCCTCGGAAGCATTATACGAGAGCATCAATTCAAAACTGTTTACCCTGCCTGAGGATACCCTGGTTTATCCCGGACATGATTACAAGGGAATGTGGGTGTCAACCATCGGAGAAGAAAAGCAGCATAATCCGAGAGTGGGTGGCGGCAAGACATTAAAGGAATTTATTGAAATAATGGACAACTTAAATCTGGCAAATCCAAAAAAACTCGACATTTCTGTGCCAGCAAACCTAAAATGTGGACAGACAACTTGAGTTTCAATAGTTAAAGGTTTCGACACATAACTTAAATCTAAGGAGAATGCCATGAAGTGGGATAATATCATCAAACCTGCTGAAATAATGACCGAAGAACAGGCAAAAGCGTATATGGATTCACGCGAAACAAGCTCTTATCAATTGCTGGATGTCCGCTTGCATGAAGAATATGAAGAAGAGCATCTACCGGGAGCAACCCTGGTGCCTCTTAATGAATTAATGGAAGGAGCCGGAAAACTGGACCCGGAAAAACCAACCATCGTCTATTGCCGCTCCGGGGGAAGAAGCAGGGCTGCCAGCCAGTGGCTTGTGGAACAAGGATTTAAAGAAGTTTACGATATCAGTAGCAATATTGTTGATTGGTTGGGTCTTAAGCTTGAAGGAGAATACGATTACGATCTTAACCTGATTAAAAAAGACGTGGAATTCCCGGATGCTTTTGCCCTGGCTTACGCTATGGAAGAAGGTTTGCAGAAGTTTTATCTGGAATTGGAAAAGAGCGAAACCGATGAAAAGAAACGGGCTGTCTACAAACAACTGGCCGGGTATGAAGACCTCCATAAAGAAAACTTAAAAAAAGGATTTGAAGTAACACAAGGAGGAACATTCGATGTAGAATCTGCCCTGAATGTCCATGGCGATGTGATTGAAGGTGGTGATCTCAACAAAAAATCACCGTTTGCCATCGTATCACAGATGAAAAATATCCAAGATATTTTCAGCCTGAGTCTAGCCATCGAGGCCCAGTCCTTCGATCTATATGTGAGATTGGCCAACAAAGCGGATAAGGAGGATTCAAAGGCATTGTTTCTGGAAATGGCTGATGAAGAAAAAACCCATATGAATTATGTAACTGAAGAGCTCACTAAATAT
>JAKSDL010000288.1 GCA_022360105.1 Pseudomonadota bacterium | reverse complement strand
CGGCATTCTCCGCTAAAGCCAAGCCTACACTTTTATAACTGGAAACAATACCAATCATGGCGCCCTGTTCATTAATAAATTTTTCTAACGCTCCGTAAGTGGGCATCTTTGCAGCTGTCAAAGCAGAAATTATTTTTCCTCCATTGTCCACAATAAAAGAGTCTGACGGTAAATAAACGATATCAGGTCTATCTGAGGAAATCTTTTTAACAGCTCTTTGAATCGCGCCTTTGTTCCCTGCGGGGTATGCTTTGAGAGAGATACCTCGCTTTTTTAATAACGAATCCAGTTCAGTTTTTGCAATAATGGAGTTTTGTTCTTTTGGGTTGTATATGATACCAATTGACTTAATTTCACCGATTCGCAGAATGAAATCGACCTGATCTCCATAAGGAATTGCATGACTTACACCCGTTGTATTGTTACCTGAGTTCTCCCAGCTTTTAACCAGACCTGCCTTAAGCGGATTTGTAACAATCCCGAAAAAAATGGGCGTGTTTTTGATGTATTTTGCAGAGGTGACACTTACGGTTGTCCCGAATGTGTAAACGAAATCAAAATCTTTCTCTTTAATTGATGAAAGAAACTTGTTGAGCTTTTTCTTGTCTTTATTTGCATTGAATTCTGTCGCACTGATTTTATAACCGAGATTTTTCAATCCTTCCTTAAAACCTTGCCCACAGGCGGTTTCTCCCCGCCAATATACAAAAAGACCCTTATAGGTCTTAGCATACGCGGTAACATCTATCAATAAAACGCCAACGACTAAAGCAAGGATAATAGTCAGTTTTCTTTTCAAATTTTTCATCTGTACCCTCTCTTTGTTTAGTGTTATTTTTCGTGACTAAAAGATTAATTAAAACCAGTAACATGCCAAGACATCTTATTTCATAATTACAAAACCATGTGATCAAAGAAAAAAGATGAAAAACCGAGGCATATTTCGACTTAATCGCAATTAGCCGATTTATAAATTCGATGTGATCTTTGCTTTAAATTGAACGATACCTCTTCAAAAAAGTTTGAAAACTATCCAAATTCAGCCATAAAAGAATCGGTTTCAAGATGGAGCTCATAATGGCAAATCTCTATCAATAGGTTTTGTAAAATGACTTGAAGATCGTAGCATGTTTTTTAAAACAACGGCTACGGGGTATCAAGAAAAACCTGCATAAATTTTTGTTTTATCTAGCTTAATGATTTATAAATGGTACTAAAAACCGAACTCTATATTTAGTCGATAAATGAAAAGATATCTTTTTTAAAACAACAGGAGACCCGAAATTGAATGATACCAGTGGACTTGTTTGTATTGTGAAACAAGGTTTTAAACATCATGGTTACTTTAAATTCCGCTTCTTAATATGCAGTTGCGTATTTTATTTTGTTTAGTATTGGGTATTGCAATTTTTTTTGTACTTTATCGGCCTAAAATGTCTAATCAAAATAAAATTAAAAGTATACATACACATTTTAGGCTTTATAAACTGTGCCGGCTATCCGGTCCATGCCATACAACAAGGGCTGCATCCCGACTGTTGGTACAATGTTTTAGAGTGGAGACTTTTGGATGTAGATAGCTTTGGTTGTTAACAACGGGAGCATTGGCGCCAGTGTGGGGACGCCTTGCAGTGATTCAAAAGGCTGCTGCCATAAGTGTTTTTGATGGTACCTCTCATCTCCAGCAGCAGCCTTAAAATTTTGCGGGACAGACTAAGAGATTTATTTTTTATTCCAGATAGTTAAAGCAGCCTTGCGCATTTTGTCTTTTTCAGCGGCGCTGGCGCCCCAATTTCCGTTGTAAACAGCACCTACCCAAGCACCATAGGTCGGGTTTGGAAATACGATGTATTTAGTGCCCCACTTGTCTTCCACGTTATCCGTTGCAGCAAATCGCTGCTCCATTGAATTACTTCCGAATACACTTTCGAAATCATTCAGGTTATCTCCCATGAGCAGGGCAACAGCATAATCCTTGTTGACGATATCCCTTCTGGCTTGTTTGTCGCTGCTTTTGGTCCTGAGCAGGAGATGTTTTTTGTCAACATTTGGGAATCCAAGGGCTTTCAAGTTCTTGAAGGTGCCGTCGTACCCAATCATTTTGCGGTTGGTTACATAAAACACCTCCACACCTTTGGAAGCGGCATAGTTCAGAAATTTCTTTGCACCCGGAAGCGCAGTAGCTTCAGCTGCGGCCATCCAAGGCTCCCAGGTTTTAGAGGAATAACCAAAATCCTTCCCGATCAGCCAGGCTTCGTAAGCTGAGTTATCAATAACGGTCTCATCGGCATCTACAATGATAGCGATTGGTTTTTTGCCTTTGTAATTGGCAATAAAATTATCAAGATTCATTCTACCAAGATTAAAAGCCTGGTAGCAAAGTGCCCTATATTCAGCTGAAGCCTGCATCCAGACCGTTGCCAGCACGAGTTGCTCATTCAGATCTTTGGTTGTATAAGCCTTATCCTTGGCAAGACCGGCTCCTGAGAATGAAAACATAGCCATTGCAAAAACAAGGGACACTATTAAGATTTTTTGAAAACGTTTCATCTTACTCCTCCTTTAATTCTTCAGCATTTAGCGGTTGGCACAGCTATCAGCTTATTGGTACTCGCCGTGCTCCAGTTTACATATTAAAACATGTGCTTATTGTTTGGGCTGAATTAAAGTGCCTTTGAATCGGTGTTCTCCTGCTATCTCGCAACAGAACGCCAGAAAGGATGATAGGTCATCCTGGTACGTCGGTCAAGCAAAATGCTTTACATTTATTTTACATCTATCTATCAAGCCGGAAACGTCACGAAATTGTTGATCCAGTTCGCCCGATGGGTAACAGAGTTACCCATCCTGCGGCTCATCTTAATCCAAGTGCTCCATTGTGAGTATGAATGCTGAATTGCAACTGCTTTGATAATCAACGGGCAATTACTAATTTTTAACGATCTATTGCTTAATGCGGCTAAAGCACGCCGGCTATAATGCCTCGCTCTAACGGAACTGCTAATGTCTGGAAAACAACTTAGCGCTTATGGGGTCAAGTCCGGAATGACACAAAATCGACATCTGCGCCTAATGACCAAAATTCTTGTGGTGACGAAGATCGCGGGTTCAGGATAGTAAGATGTTTCAGTTTTTTTTACTAAATGACGTTGGATGGGAACCTGCCGATTTTGAATTGGCAGGTTTCTTGGGGGAATTCTGGGATCAGTCTTTTCCAATTAGATGTTGTAAAAAAGGAATAATAATCGCGAGAGCTGCCAACCCGGGAATGCCATAGGTAAAAATCATCCACGGTATTTTGTTCACTTCTTCTGCCAGCACAGGGGTGGTGGAAGCGAGCAGCACCAGATTGGTCAGAAACAGATACAGAAATGCTTTTTTCATCAGAACTCCTTTTTTAGACATTCAAAACAGGTATTCAACCGCCCGTTTGCAAACAGGCGGTTTTTAATGCAAAAATCTCCGGGTTCACCTTCCCAAACCCGATAAAGGGCCACATAAGCCTTGAGGGAACTACTACAGTCCGAATTTTTCTACCTTCCCGGACTATGTCTTTCCCTGGTAATCCAATCATAAAGCAGTTCACTGCTGGATTCAAGATTCAATTTGTGATTATCTCGATTCTCACAGGTAAAGGCTTCCTTAAATTCTTGCAATTTCAATTCCCCAGGGCTTTTTTCGTAGAGACCGTTCCTTTTGTCAGTCCTTTTTTAGAACCATTGGAACGAATGATTGTGTAAATCGCAGCCGGCAATAGATAAAGATCCGAAATTAATGCGATAAAAATTATAACCACCGCAAAAAATCCAAAATAGATATTTGGCACAAAGCCGGAAAACATCAACATGGAAAAACCGGAAACAAGGATGATTGAGCTAAAAACCACTGCACGCCCGGCTTCCGTAATGGCAAGGTGGATCGCTTCTTCATTGGAGCTTCCTTCTCTTTTAGCCCTGACAAAGCGGGACATGACATGAATGGTATCATCCACGGCAATACCAAAAGTTACTGCCGCTACAATCATTGTTGTAAAATCAAGGTAGATTCCCATGGCACTCATGATACCGCCCGCAATCACAATTGGGGTTAAACTCGGGATCATCGCCAGTAATCCGTATTTAATCGAACGGAACAAGATAAAAAAGCAAAGGATAATGGTGAAAATAGCCAATGAAAATGACTTGACCAGACCGTCCTGGATATAACCGCCCATGACTGTCCACAGAACCATATCACCGGTGATGGTGGATTTCAGTGAAGGATGATCGGCTGCCAGCTTGTCTTTCACTTCCCCAATCAGCACCCTGTTTTCCTCGGTTGTCATGTTAGGAATTCTCATGCTTAATCGCAAATAGCGATCATCAAAGGACTTTAAATCACTTAAATCCTCAGTCGGACCGGACAATGAATACATCAGCAGATACTGGGCAATGGCATTCCTGGTGTCCGGTAAGACATAGTTCGCCGGATTTTCATCGTTCAGGGTTTGATTCATTTTCCGGACATAATTGATCATGGAATTGACTTTACCCGTAATAGGAAGTCCTTCTGCATACTCCTGAAAAGCCAGAACCTCATTTAAAAACTGAGGATCCTTGATGCCGTCCTCCGTGCCGCTATCAAAGATGAACTCCAGGGTTAATCCGCCGTTAAAGAGCTCATCGAAATATTCCATGGATGCCCGAATGGGAGTTCCCTGCTTGAAGTTTTTTACGAAGTTGGAGTCCACTTCAATCTGTGTTGCGGAAATCAAGGCCAGTGCAACCAGGATATTTCCATACACCATGATTTTAACAAAGTGCTTTTTTGTCCAGGGCGAAACATTTGCGGTAAGTCTCGCTACGGCTCCGGTCTTTATGATCTTTTCCACACGATTACCCTTTGTTTTTACAAAGCTCAAAATAGCGGGCAGGGTAGTCAGGGAGAACAAAAAGGCCAGCCAGACCGCAGATCCGGCTAGAAAAGCATATTCCCTGAGAGGCGCTAATTTTGTTACTGCAACGGCTGTAAAGCCCACATAGGTAGTCAGCGTAGTGAAAAAGCAGGGAGAAAACATCATCCGGATCGCACCTTTTGCCGATTCCTTAGAGTCTTTTCCTTCATTTCTGAAATGATAATATTCGACCAACACGTGAATCGAGTCTCCAATACTCACGACAACCACCAGAATCGGCAGCATGGCGTTCAGCATGTTTAGCGACCAGTTCATGGCACTTAAAAGGGCATACATGCCAAGAACCGACATGATAATAACTACCCAGGGAGTAAACACTCCGGCAAGCGATCGAAAAGATATAATCAGTAAAAAAGTCACCAGTAAAAACATCAAAGGAAAGGTCGTTGCCTGATCTTTCATAGATGTCGTGAAAAACCCTTCTGAAATAACAGGGTCTCCCATCAGGTAAAACTGATACCCGCGTGACTGGTAATCGCTTTGCGTTATAAAACTATTCAAATCGTTCACCAGGCGGACTTTATCATCGATCGAATCTTCATAGATCGTTCTCGCCAGAATCAATGTATCATTGAAGTCCCTGGCGATCATAAAATCGTGGACCAGAATTTCTCCTTTCATGGTTTCACGGATTTGTGATATCTGCTCCGGGGTGCCTTCAAAGGTATCAAAGTCCTCAACCAGATCATCGATCTCCAGGGTCCCTGTGCTTCCATTGATAACCTGGTAGTTGGACAGGGAACTGACCTTGTCGATCAAATCATGGTCTTCCAAAAATTCGGTTAATTCATGAATCACCCGCAGGTTTTCAGCTGTGATAACACTCTCTTCCCCCTGCCGTTTTGGCACACCAATCAAAATATACTGGGCGCTGCCAAACGTTTCCTTTAAAAATTCGTATTCAGCCAAAGAAGGATCATCCTTGAGAAACCACATTTCGTTTGATGCATCGAATTTGATGGTTCTCATGGAGAATATAAAAATCGGTAACAGTAACAGACTGGCAGCCAGGACCATTATGCGCCTTTTGACGACAAATTCGGCCCAGGCGTTAATTAACTTTGCAGTCATTTCAGCTCCAGAATTCATTGATAAATTTTCAACAGATGCCCCCGGTTTTTGAGGACATTTTGGTATATCCCCAGTAATCCTGTAACGGATTGTCAAAGGGGGTTTTTCTGAAAATACCATGCCAAAGAACCTGATTTATCAAGGTTCTTACAACGGTTTTTTACTCACTCATGTAAATAGACTCCTATTGGGTGTTTGAGATTGATCGGTTTGAATTTTGCTCGACGCCTACCGGCAATTGCACGAGGTTAATTGTCTCACAATACAACTGTGTCACAAATTAGCTTTCAGATGAGATAGTACGTAAGAAATGTCGTGCGAAACTATTAAGGTATCAAACCCATCCTGACAGGGTAGTGTCAGTTAAGAATTATCGTGCGAAACTATTAACAATTCACTTGTTTTTGGTTACGGTTAGCGGATATTTTACCATCTGTTGTTTTCGATGATCGCATCAGAAAAATCGGTGGTGAATTTTTTGTTTAAATCAATTGGCAGTCAAATAGCTGCCTACCGAATTTGGAAGTTTGAAATAAAATCAAAAGGAGATTTATGGAAAACGCTTACACTCCTCCACAAGCAGATTTGAATAAAGATGATAAAAGTGTTGGACAATACGGTTCTGTTGAAAAAGCCACAAGTGGGGATTGGGATTTTGCCATCGGTGAAACAATCAGTGAAGCTTGGTCACTAGTGAAGGGGACCAAAGGCAGCTTTTTTCTTTCAGGTATCATTTACCTGGTGATTTTCTTGATTGTGACACAATTACCATTTTACTTAATGTTTTCATCAGGAATGGCAGACCCGGTTCTGATGAACGTGATAAACCAGGTATTTAGTATTCTGTTATCACCGCTGCTGATTGGAGTGACAATGATGGGAATCCGTCGCTCTCTTTCCAAAGATATCTCATTTTCACAAATGTTTGAGTACTACCCCAGGTTGATTTCTATTGTGTTGATGTATCTTGCAACATCTGTATTAGTAATTATCGGATTGGTGTTATTGGTAATTCCCGGTATCTACCTCTCATTGAGTTATGCTTTTGCAATGATTCTCATGTTGGATAAGGATATGGGTATCTGGGAGGCCATGGAAACGTCCAGAAAAGCTGTGACCAAGCACTGGTTTAAAGTATTTGGCTTTTTCTTTGTGATCGGACTGATCATGATTGTCAGCGCCATACCGCTTGGAATTGGATTAATCTGGACCATGCCTTTAATGTTTATCGGGTATGGTGTACTTTATAGAAATATTTTTGGCGTAACACAAGCCGGAGAGTAAAGAAATTTGACTTAAAGAACAGCGTTTGATGATCTAACGCTGAAGGCACTAATTATTTTGACTACAATCGACTAGCTTGGGAATACCGCTCTAGGTCATTGAAATCTGCATTTTTCAGGACGGAAAGTGTTTATTAAAGAAATCTTTGAAACGCTCGTAATGAATATTTACTGCGTTCCCAGATAATAGAGAACAAGACCGGGCTGATGTTCGCAAGCTGGTTTACCCAGGTTTTAAAAAACTTCCCTTGCAGAGAAGTGTGGATAAGTGAGTAAACAAAACGGTTATTATGAAGTTAAGACCTGCACCTGATGTATACAAGCCAGTCACAATTTACTTTTACCTTTGACATTATCCGAACATTCTAACGCAAAATGCTGGATACACTCAGAACATTTGAAACACCCGAAGGGATCGACCTTAACATGGAAGTCGCCGGACCATTGGTTAGGATACTGGCTTATACCATCGATCTGCTTATCAACTTCGTATTATATATTGTGATAGCAATTATTGCAGGCCTTCTGGGGCAATGGGGTGCCGGCATCGGAGCCATCGCCTTTTTTATTCTGTATTGGTTCTATCCTGTGTTCTTTGAGGTTGTCGGCCGTGGAATGACCCCCGGCAAGAAAATGTTCAAGATTCGTGTGGTGCATGATGACGGTTCCCCGGTTGACTGGTCGGCTTCCATGGTCCGAAATCTGCTGCGGGTTGTGGATTTTCTGCCGTTTTCCTACACTTTCGGTCTGATCGCCATGGTATTTAACAGGGATTTTAAAAGGCTTGGCGATATGGCAGCCGGGACCATGGTGATTTACAATGATAAGACAAAAAAACAGTTGGAGATTCCCAAGCAAAGACCACGCAATATGCCTGTTTCCCTGACATTAAAAGAGCAGCAATCGATTATCGGATTTGCCGAACGTCACCAGATGCTCTCCCGGGATCGCTCCAAAGAACTTGCCAACATCCTTTCACCCCTGCTCGGTAAAACCGACGGAGATGCCGTTACCGAACTTTACCAGGTAGCAGCCGGATTGAGGGGTAACCGATGAAACAAGCCCATTTCGAAAATCTATACTCTCAGGAATGGCAAGAGTTTGAAGAGATGCTGGTTCGACTTGAGAGCCCAAAGAAGGAAAACAAAGGCAAAAAGGCTTACTCTGAGGAACTATTCACTTTTTCCAAACGCTATCGCAGACTGTGTCACTACCTGTCCATGGCCAAAGAAAGGGGCTACAGTAATTACCTGGTCAGTCATCTCAACGAACTGGTCACACGAGGACATGCCGTTCTTTATTATCACAAACCAACCGTTATTTTAAAAATTCTGAGATTTTTCCTGTTTGAATACCCTGCTTTAATCAGGAAGGAAATAAAATGGACTGCATTGGCCTGTCTGTTCTTTTTCGGTCCTTTCTTGTTAATGTGCTCCGCAACCTATGTTTATCCTGATCTGGCCTATGCCGTGTTCGATCCTGATACAATTTCCAGGTATGAATCGATGTACGACAGCATGGAAAGCAAGCTGGAAGAAAGGGGTACCAAAGGTGATTTTGCCATGTTCGGATTTTACATCCGGAACAATATCGGTATAGGGTTCAGAACTTTTGCCAGCGGCCTGTTGTTCGGGCTAGGCTCTGTTTTTTTCCTGGTTTTTAACGGAGTGGTACTTGGCACTGTATCCGGCCATATGATCGATCCGGCGTACTCCACAACCTTTTATTCCTTTGTGATCGGACATGGATCTTTTGAATTAACTGCCATTGCCCTGGCCGGGGCAGCCGGCCTGAAACTTGGTTCTTCCCTGGTATCACCTGGGCGCTTCAAACGAATCGAGGCCTTGAAGCAATCAGCAAATGTCTCCATGAGGATTGTTTACGGAGTGATAGCCATGCTGGTTGTGGCTGCTTTTTTGGAAGCTTTTTGGTCTTCGACCGCAAGCATAGCTCCTTCCGTCAAATTCTCAGTTGGGGGTGTACTCTGGTTGATTGTTATTTGTTACTTTGTATTTTTGGGTCGGACAAATGGATCTCAATCAGGTTAGACTTCAATTAAGACCTCGAAATCACTGGGCAGCCGTCGATCTGGGCATTGTCATGGTTCGCAAATGGTGGGCAAGTCTGTACGGATCATGGATAGCGATTACCCTGCCTGTTTATCTGGCTATTGTTTTGCTCACCACCTGGATCGGTTCGGTTTCAAGCGCTCAATTGATGCTGATCGTTTTCTGGTGGCTTAAACCATTGTGGGAGCGAAGCCAGCTTCATATTTTGAGTAGAGCCGTATTTGGGGACATTCCAACCATTCGGCAAACGATCAAGGCATTCCCCAAGCTGTTCATTCAACAGATTATCATGTCCCTGACCATCCGCCGGTTCAGTCCTTATCGTTCGTTTGATCTCCCCGTTATCCAGTTGGAAGGCCTGAAATCAAAAGAAAGAAGAAGACGGCTGCAAACCTTGCACAGCGATAACAATAGCGGTGTGATCTGGACAATGTTTGCCTGTATCCATATTGAAACACTGCTGCTGTTTTCGGGGATGGCGTTTATCTGGGTTTTTATTCCCGAGGAAGTTGGTGTTAATCCTTTGGTTTTTTTGACCACTAACAATACGGCCCTTGAAATTCTTTTGCTCATTTTTGGTTATATTACCACGACGTTAATAGCCCCGATTTATGTTGCCTGTGGCTTCTCCAGTTACCTGAACCGCAGAACAATTCTCGAAGGCTGGGATCTTGAACTGGTTTTCAGGAACCTGCGCCAAATCCATCAGCAGCGGCAAACAACCAGGGAATCCTTATCCAAAGCCGCAGGGATCGGTGCGCTTATTCTGTTTTTTTTGTTGCAACCAACGGTTTTTCAAGCATTTTCAATTTCGGAAGTTTTTGCTGAAGAAAAAAACCAGTCCCTTAGCACAGAATTCAATCAACTCGATAAAAGAGTTCAGGCTAAAAAACGCATTGAGGCCGTGAAAGCTGGGCCCGATTTTCATACCTTTGAAACCCAAAGAACTCTGAAATTCCGATACGACTGGTTTGATGATGAGGAAGAAGACAAAGACTTTGATTGGCCCTCCTGGCTTAAGCTGATCGGAGTCTTCCTGGCAAGTTTAATCGAATTCATTCTGTGGGGCGTCTTAATAGCTATCGTCATCTTACTTGTGGTGGTTTATAGACAGGAGATAATGAAAATCAAACAAGTAGGATTCAGCGACTTCCTTAAGCAAAGACAAAGCCGGGTCAAAACAGAATTGGAATTATTATCGCCAGATGAAAGCGATCTGAGCACCATCCCTCAAAGAGCTCTGGCACTATGGCAAAATGGAGATCATCGCCAGGCACTTGGATTATTGTATCGCAGCAGCCTCCATGTGCTGATAAACCAGCAGTCCATGGTACTTCCGGATAGTCTGACAGAAGAAGAATGCGTCAGGGCGGTAAATACCAGTCAGCCTGATACGGTTGCACAGTTTTTTACCAACCTGACTCGCAACTGGCAAAAAGTGGCGTACGGTCATCGAATTCTGGATAATTCGATATTTGAAACAATCAATCGTCAATGGTCGCAACTATTTACACCTGATGAAGTCAAATAATACACCGACAACAATTAAGCAGATCCTTATCCTTGCTGTCATTTTTGGCGCTTTTATAGGGGGGCTGTATTTGCTGTTTGAGGTTAAGACAGAGGAAATCGATAAAGGATATAAGAGACCTGCGCGTGAAAACCCGTATCATGCGGCAACGTTGTTTTTGAATCAATCAGGAATCAAAACAACGGTTATCAAGGGATTCAAGGAAAATGAAGATCTTTCGCAAATGAATGGCACAATTATCATTACTGACTCACGAAGGCATTTGTCTCAGCAGTTTCATGAAAAGCTTTATGATTGGGTGGAAAGAGGTGGTTCACTGATGCTTTTTGCAGAACCTCCAAACAAAACCACATCCTGGCTTGATGCGTTTTCGGACGATTCCGAAGAAGATTCCAAAAACGACTACATTCTATCTGCCGTAGGTGCGAGGGTGTATGAAGTTGAAACAGAGGCAAAGGTCGATCAGGTAGAAAATGAAGCCGAAAATACCAGAGCCTGCGATGTGGTGGAAGATCATGAACAATCCGCCTGTGTCGAAATAAATTTCAAAGGCATTGATAAACCCTTGTATGTGGAGTTTATGACCTTTTCCGCCCTGGCCGATGATTCCGAAACAGCGACTGCAACCGTTCGCAGCAAAAAAGGTCTTCACATGGCGCAATATGATATTGGCGATGGATTGCTCACTTTGGTCACTGACTTTCACTTTTGGACAAATCATCATATTCAGAAAAACGATCATGCGTTTTTACTGGAGTCATTTGCAGAAAATTCCGATCATGTCTGGTTTTTATCCTATGGCCGATCGCTCACCTTTTTGGAGTTGATCTGGAAATATGCCCATTTCTTGATACTTTGGCTGACATTGGTTTTGGTTCTGTTTTTGTGGAGGAAAAGTTTTCGATTCGGTCCGATTCTACCGGGAACTGAAACACCCAGCAGAAAGTTGATGGAACATATCGTAGCCAGCAGCCGGTTTCTCTGGGGCAAAAAAAAGGAATCCTACATGATTCAACAACTGCAGGATTTTGTAGATCGGAGAATGAAGAAAAAGCAGCCGGGTTACCAGGCCATGGGCAATAGTCAAAAAATTGAAGCAATTCATCGTGTCACACATTTATCTCGAACCGACATTCAACAGGCATTCTCTGCAAGAGATCGTTACAAGAAATCGGAGTTTTTAAGAACCATCAAGGCACTCCAAATGATAGGAAAAAAACTATGAGCGAACTGGAAACAGGCACCCCACAACCATCAAATGAATTGGAAGAGCGATTGGCTCAAGCCGGAAAACTGGCAAATGCCGTTGAAAACGAAATCGGCAAAGCAGTGGTCGGACAAAAACAGGTTATCCGGGAAGTGTTGACTGCATTTCTGGCTTCAGGACACGTTCTGCTGGAAGGTGTACCCGGTCTTGGTAAAACATTACTCGTCAGGGCCCTGGGTCAGACTTTTTCAGGACAATCTACAAGGATTCAATTCACTCCGGACCTGATGCCGAGTGATATCATCGGACATACTCTCTACGATATGAAACAGGGACGGTTTGACATACGAAAAGGCCCCATTTTCACCAACCTGGTTCTTGCTGATGAAATTAACAGGGCACCGGCTAAAACCCAGGCGGCTTTACTGGAAGTCATGCAGGAAAAGCAGGTGACTATTGAAGGACAGACCATGAAAACAGGCCTGCCTTTCATGGTGCTGGCAACTCAGAACCCTATTGAACAAGAAGGCACTTATCCGCTCCCCGAGGCGGAATTGGACAGGTTCATGATGAAAGTTAACATCGATTTTCCGTCTGAAGAAGAGGAATTCACAATGGTTGGGCAAGTGACCACAGGGAAAACAGGAGATGTCCTTGATGTCAGTAACCTCAACCAGGTACTGACGCCGGAACAGGCTATCGGTTTGCAGCAATTGGTATCCATGATTCCTGTGGATCAGAAAGTCGTCGAGTATGCTATTCGTATTACACGGGCCACCAGAGACTGGCCGGGAATCATAAAAGGAGCGGGACCCAGGGGAAGTATCGCACTTATTCGCACAGCCAGGGCACATGCGCTGATCAGGGGAAGTGATTTTGTGGTACCCGATGATATCAAAACCATAGCCCCTTCCGTACTTCGACACAGAATTATTCTCTCTGCAGAGCTGGAATTGGAAGGAACGAGATCCGATGCCGTGCTGCAAGATATTATCGATCAGATTAAAGCACCCAGGTTATGATACCAGCTCCCAGACTTTTTATTTTTCTGAGTTTTGGCATATTGGCAGGACTGGGTGAGGTGGCAATTCGTCTCTTCTGGTCTGCCAATGCAAACCTCATTGAACAGATCAGATACGGCCTGGGGATCTATTTCTGTGTGTTGATGATCCTCTCACTTTTGGATGGTTTAGGTAAAAGGCATCAACCTTCACTGGAAATCCAAAGGGTTATCCCCTCCGTCATTCCCGTGGATAAGTGGCTTGAAATAAAAATCAGCATAAAACACACCTTTGCTTCCAACACCAGAATCAAGCTGTTTGATCAATATCCCACTTCAGAGAAGATGGAAGGGTTGCCTGTTGAGCTCACACTGGAGCCCGGGAAAACATCCTCTTTAAGCTATTGGTTCAAACCTTTGAATCGAGGTGAATTGAGATTTCAACCTTCGCATGTTTTACAAACCAGTTTCTTCGGGTTCTGGCAGTTCAGCAGCACTCAGGGCAATCCTTCGATGGTAAAGGTTTACCCTGATATTTCCCGAATCAAGGGGTATATACATTTAGTAACGAGTCATCAAACCGCACAATTGGGGATTCGCCTTCAACAGAGAAGAGGCGAAGGTATGGAATTTCATCAACTCAGGGAATTTCAACAGGGGGACAGCCCCAGACGGATTGATTGGAAAGCCAGTTCACGCCGGCAAAAGCTGATTGCACGTGAATACCAGGACGAAAAAGATCAACAGGTGATTTTCATGCTGGATTCGGGACGTAACATGCGATCCAAGGATGAGAATCTTAGTCACTTTGATCACGCCTTGAATGCATTGTTGTTGTTATCCTATGTTGCATTGCATGAGGGAGACGCCGTAGGGTTGTTGAGTTTTAGCGGTGAACAGGATCGCTGGATGAAGCCGGTTAAATCCGTTGGTGGTATCAACCAAATCCTGTCAACTCTCTATGATTTGCAGCCTTCAACCAGGGCATCGGACTATCTGCAAGCTGCAGAATATTTAAAAGCTCACTACCAAAAACGCTCTTTAATCATCCTGATCTCCAATCTTCGGGATGAAGCCACTGCAGATCTGACCCCGGCACTTAGTCTTCTCGTCAAAGATCACCTCGTGCTTTTTGCCAATCTTCGAGAAATGGTGCTGAACAAGACATTGGCCGCACCGGTTCAAACCTTTGATCAGGCATTAGGATTCTATGGCACCTTTGAGTATTTGAAACAAAGAAACAAAGGACAGAAAAGAATCAAACAAATGGGCGTTTCTGCCCTGGATGTAACGCCCGACAAACTCCCTATTCATCTTGTCAATAGCTACTACTCATTAAAGCGAAGTGCAAAACTATGAATTTAAGCTTCACACTTCGAATCTGTGACTTATCCCGGAATAATTAATTTAATGAATTGGTAAGTCCTAGCAACAGAATCCGGGACACAGAATTCAGAATAGATTTTGACTCGCTCTGCTCCATTTCACTGTTTTTATGAATAAACCACCCTTGCCGTAATCGTCGATTTATCCATGGGTTATTCCAGCTTGTCCCCATAAACGCTAAGTAGGTTTCAATTTTCCCGAAGGGGAATGGCATTATAGCCGGTGTGTTTTAGAACTGTAGGATGGGTAACTCTGTTACCCATCGGGCGGACCGCTCGCAAAATGCAAAGCTCAAGCTCGAAGGTTAATTAAGTTCCGTATTTGGGGGAAGCGAACTTGCGACCTGGAAAACCTCCTGCCTTAACCAGCTGTGGGCCGGGTCATGGTGATTTCGTTCATGCCAGTGTTGGTTGAAGGAATATTCAATGGGTTTCAAAGGCAACTCAAGGATCTCCAGGGGCAGCAATTCCTTGAATAGTTTTGCCATGCGCAACGGCATATTCACCAACAAGTCATTATTCCTCAAAACCAGGGGCAGCACCATCTCATGCTGGACTTCCAGAAGAACCCTACGCTCCAGGTTCATTCTTTTCAATTCTTCATCGATTTCGTTATCCCCCTCCATCCAATGAAATTGTGCGTGGTTCAAGGAGACGTATCTTTCCAGGGTCAGTTTCTCTTGCAAAATTGGACTATCAGCCCTGACAACGACCACCTCTCTGTCGTCGAACAGATTTTGACGATATGCATTCGCTTTGAAGTATAGTGCGCAGGAAAGTACAATATCAAAATCACCTTTTTCAAGGCCCGAGTGATAGTCTTTAGAGGACAGATGACTGCTTTCGATTTTAATATTGGGAGCAACGTTTTGGATCCTTTTAAATAAAAGAGGCATCATCACCATTTCCGTATAGTCGCTCATGGTTAGTCGAAAGGTTCGCTTTGCGGTGGCGGGATCGAATTCTCCCCTGTCCTGAAAGGCCTTTTCGGCCATGGAAACGACCTGTTTAACCTGTGATGCGATTTGCTGCGCAAGTTCTGTAGCAACCAAATCCTTGCCACTCCTGACAAACAACGGATCTTCAAAGGTATCCCGAAGTTTTTTTAATGCCTGGCTCATGGCAGGCTGGCTCATATTCAGCCGTGTACCTGCCCTGGTCAGATGCAGTTCCTGGTAGATCATGTCGAAAATTACCAGCAGATTTAAATCATATTTGTGCACATTCATAAATCGAATGATGAGAATTTGAAAAAATTATTAGAAACCTGAATTCCCAGCTGATACCATTATGGTAACGCTGTGTGTTTCTAGTCGTTCACAGTTCCTGAAATTATTCAGGCAAACCTATAGTAGAGGAGGATTGTCATGAGCGGCATTCATATTCAAAACGACAGGCTTATCATAAATAACCCTTCGCTAAAAGCCAAGAGAAAGAGAGATAATAAAGAACCGAAACAGCAGGGATGGCTGGCTATAATTGAATCATGGCTGGTACGCAGTCGACATCGACAGGAATTACTGAGAATGCCGGATTATCTGCTTGAGGATATCGGATTGACCAGGGAAGAGGTAATTAGGGAAAGCAGAACCCCGTTCTGGAGATCGGGGATTTATTGACGATTCAATACCGCAGTTTGGCTTTGTGTTTTAATGATGGTTAAATCGTCGATTAAAGCCGAATTAATGTGGAGTTATCGGTTATCCGCTATCAGTTATCGGTTGGTGGAACATGTAGTGTTTAAAAGAAAGTTGATAGGTTTGCAATGCTTCGCTAATTTCTCTGGACAAACGGTAGGGCGGCCCTACGTGGCCGCCGGGGGATTAGATTGGGAGATCTTATAAATAACATTAGGTGAGTTTGAGCCGACAAAACAAGTTTGTGCAAAGTTTCCAAGCTTTAGCATTTTAAAAGTCTGTCGGCGGGGTCGTAGCCCCGCCCTACCGTTCGCCCTCGAAAACGATGATTGTTTTTGGTAAAGACCAGATTTAATTCAATATCTGTAAATCTTTTCTTTTAAATTTATACCTGAAACAAAAAAAGGGAACGCAAATAAGAAAATGAATTATCTTATCTACGTCCCCTTAAATGTTTCCTTCAATACCGAAGCATGGAAGGTCGGTTCAAACTACCTTTGAACGGCTGTTAGTTGTTATCAACAATGTCGTTCAAAGTAGCACTTGCTCGCATAGCAGTTGTTGCTTTGTCGAAATCAGGCTTGTAGTAACCACCGACGTCAACCGACTTGCCCTGGGCTGCCATCAATTCGTCGTTAATCTTGCCTTCATTCTCTTTCATCAGACCAGAGACTTTCTGGAATCTTGCCTGCAGAGCAGCATCTTCGTTTTGAGCTGCCAGAGCTTCTGCCCAGTACATCGCCAGGTAGAAATGTGATCCCCTGTTGTCAATTTCGTTCACAACACGAGATGGTGACTTTCTTTCATCCAGAAACTTGGTATTAGCTTCACCCAATGTCTTGGCAAGCAATTTTGCCTGGGCATTGTTCTGAGTATTTCCAAGATGTTCTAAGGACTCGGCAAACGCGAGGAATTCACCCAGGGAATCCCATCTCAAATGACCTTCTTCTTCAAACTGTTGAACGTGCTTGGGAGCTGATCCACCGGCACCGGTTTCGAAAAGTCCACCACCAGCCATCAGAGGAACGATGGAAAGCATTTTTGCGCTGGTTCCAAGTTCAAGAATTGGGAACAAATCTGTCAGGTAATCCCACAGTACGTTACCTGTAGCAGCGATGGTATCCTGAGATTTTCTTACACGGTCCACAGCGTATGCAGTAGCATCGCCAGGAGACATCGTCAGAATTTCCAATCCGGAAGTATCATGATCGGGCAGGTACTTGTCCAGCTTCTTGATCAATTCAGCATCGTGAGCTCTTTCTTTGTTCAGCCAGAAAGTAACCGGATAACCTGTCAGCTTTCCGCGGCTAACTGCCAGCTTGATCCAGTCCTGAATCGGAGCATCTTTCACCTGGCACATTCTAAAAACATCACCTTCAGTAACGTTTTGCTGAAGTAGAACTTTACCGGAATCATCAATAACCTTTACTGTACCGGAAGCTTCAACTTCAAAAGTCTTGTCATGTGAACCGTACTCTTCAGCTTTCTTGGCCATCAAACCAATGTTCTGAACAGTTCCCATGGTAGCCGGGTTGTATGCACCGTTCTTCTTGCAGTCTTCAACGGTAGCCTGGAAAACTCTTGCATAGCTTCTGTCAGGAATCAATGCATGTGTATCATACAGTTCACCGTCCGGACCCCACATTTTACCTGATTCACGAATCATGGCAGGCATGGAAGCATCGATAATCACGTCACTGGAAACGTGCAGGTTGGTGATACCCTTGTCTGAGTTAACCATGGCCAGCTTAGGTCGTTTCTCATATGTAGCAGCGATGTCAGCTTCAATTTCGGCTTTCTTGTCAGCAGGCAGCGTTCCAATTCTGGTGTAAAGATCGCCAAGACCCATATTTGGATTAACACCGATTTCCTTAAATGTCGCTGCATGCTTCTCGAATACGTCTTTAAAATAAACAGATACGATATGACCGAAGAAGATAGGATCAGAAACCTTCATCATGGTCGCTTTGAGGTGGGCTGAAAGCAGAACGCCATCCGGTACATTGTTGATAGCCTTCTCGATGTAATCTCTCAGGGCTTTTCTTTGCATCACAGCAGCATCAATTACTTCACCGGCTTCCAGAGCCAGTTTTTCCTTGAGAACAGTCTTGCTGCCATCTGTTCCTTCCAGAACGATATCAACGTTACATGCTGCTTCAACGGTGGTTGAAACTTCGCTTCCAAAATAGTCACCTTCTGTCATGGAGATAACTTCTGTCTTAGAGTCGGAACTCCACTCACCCATTCTGTGTGGGTTTTTCTTGGCAAATTCCTTAACGGCTGTAGCAGATCTTCTGTCGGAGTTTCCTTCTCTCAGTACAGGGTTTACTGCACTTCCCAGGTTTTTGGAGTATCTTTCCTTGATAGCTGCTTCTTCATCGTTCTTTGGCTCATCCGGATAATCAGGCACGTTGTAGCCCTTGTCCTGTAGTTCTTTAATAGTCGCTTTTAGCTGAGGTACGGAAGCACTGATGTTAGGCAGCTTAATAATATTTCCTTCCGGTGTTTTGGCGAGCTCGCCCAAGAATGCGAGATCGTCGGATTGCTTTTGCTCGTCAGTCAATTTTTCAGGCCAATTGGCAATAACTCGACCTGCCAGAGAAATATCTCTTACTTCAATCTCAATACCTGAATCCTTTAGATAGCTTTGAATGATAGGAAGTAAAGAATATGTAGCTAGCCCGGGAGCTTCATCAACTTTTGTCCACCTAATCTTTGATTCGGCCATGTTCTGTCCTTTTATTCGGTGTTTAGGAAAAGAGGTATATCTTTCAAAGATTTACCTCCATGAAAAAATGGTCATTTTTTTTAATCACAGAATCGGTATAAGTATCTATTATTCGGGGTACAATAGCTTTGAGGTAAATCAATTTTCATTCTAATTGCGGATTCATAATCATCTCGAATTTCATGATGGCTGATCGCTTAATACACTGTTATGATAGAACTACCTGACGATTGCTCTCACATTTCGCACATAAAGCTCCATCAACAGGCTTATCACATCCCAACAGACACTAGCCCCTCATAAACAGGGACGATACAGCACTATTTCGATTCAATATCTTGATCTTAAAAAGAAAAGGATACCGGATTTTGGTAAGATAACGAGAGAAGGAATAAGACCGGTGACTTGAGACCGGGCTTATTCAAACTGTACCATTACTCATCCCTTAATGCCTTGGGAGGAGCAAGTATTTCAGACCAGACGATTGCTTTGCGCAGGTCTTGTTTGGTTACATTTGCAGATACATAAAGCGGGGTATTTGCATGTGAAGATGTCGGTTGATAATTGTCAACCTTAGGACGACTGGCAGGCGCCGGCTTTGTTTTCTGATTTGCAGTCTCCTCCTCTGCTTTCGCAACCTCAGTTACAGGTTTTGCAGGCTCTTCAGGTTCTGATTCATCCTCATCTTCGTCGCTTTCATAGTCGTAGCGATCCTGATACCACTCGTATTCCTCTTCTTTTTGTTCTCGCTTTTTAGAAACATCCTGGTCGCTTTCGTAATACTCTTCAACCATTTTGTTCAATTTGCTGAACAGCCCCGGCTTTTTCTCTTTCACCTCAACCGAACTGACTTGTTCCTGCTGCTGCTTTTTCTTTTTTCTGGCTTTGGGAAAGACATAAGCCAGGATGAAAATCAGCGGAATCAGGTATTCAATGATATTATCCAAAACTATTCCTTACAAAGGTTTCAGCAGGGCTTTTGTCCCCGATGTCCCTATTTCAGTGAATAGGGCGGTCATTCATAATCCAATGTCATTTATAGTTAAAGAAAACTGACCGGTCCGGAGTCATTCTGAACGTGAGAAGCGAGGCTCGCAACTTCGAAAAAGGATCTCTCAAGGACTCTGACAGACTCTTCAGATTCGTTCAGGATGACATCCAGTCCCGATTCTCTTTATCGAATAACATTGATTCATAACCGTCCCGATATTTACAAGTGATTACGTTGTCGGATCTTCCGAGCTTTCTTCACCGGAACCAATCTTGTCACGCATTTGAGTATCGGCTTCGATATTCTTCATGCGATAGTAATCCATGATCCCCAGGTTGCCTTCTTTAAAGGCTTCCGCCATAGCCAGTGGCACTTTGGACTCTGCTTCGACCACTTTGGCCCTCATTTCCTGAACCCTGGCCTTCATCTCCTGTTCTGCTGCGTATGCCATGGCACGTCTCTCTTCTGCTTTGGCCTGTGCAATTTTCTTGTCAGCTTCGGCCCTGTCTGTTTCCAGTTCGGCTCCAATGTTTTTACCGACATCCACATCAGCGATATCGATGGAAAGAATCTCATAGGCTGTCCCTGCATCCAAACCTTTCGCCAGAACCGTTTTGGAAATCAGATCCGGATTTTCCAATACACTTTTATGAGTAGTCGCTGAACCGATAGTAGTAACGATACCTTCTCCAACCCTGGCCAGAATGGTTTCTTCACCGGCTCCACCGACCAGACGATCGATATTGGCTCGAACAGTAACCCTGGATGTGGCCTTTAACTGAATACCGTCTTTGGCCATGGCAGCTACCAGTGGGGTCTCGATCACTTTCGGGTTCACACTCATCTGTACGGCTTCCAGTACGTCCCTACCTGCCAAATCAATGGCTGCGGAGCGATTAAAATCCAGTTCAATGCTCGCTTTATCTGCTGCAATCAGGGCCTGTACAACTCTTGAAACATTTCCGCCTGCCAGGTAGTGAGATTCCAGATTATCGGTAGGAAGATCCAATCCCGCTTTTACAGCCATAATTTTGGATTGAACTACCAGCTTTGGTGGTACCTTTCTGAAACGCATAAAAATAATGTTAACCAATCCCACCCGCGCTCCGGACACCAGAGCCTGAATCCATAGTGATAAAGAAGATCCTACAAAAAACAGCAAGACCAGAACGACAATGGCTAAAATGGCAACCAACACAATGTACTGAACACCCATATTTCCTCTCTAAAGGTTAAATTAAAGGCTTTAAGCCCAAGGTTGAAGATAAGAAGTTAAGATCACTGACAGATGCAATCTTTGGAATTACTTGTATTGTTCTTTTACAATGATCTGATTTCCGGTTACAGATACAACCAGAATCGGCGTATCCTTATCCAGATATTTCCCCTCGGCCACCACATCGAACCGTTCCTCCCCGATCAACGCAATTCCGGAAGGACGCAGATCAGTTATGGTTTTGCCTTGTTGTCCAATATACTGTTTGAGGGTGTTTTTTTGGACACTCACGCCTTCTTCGCTTGATAAATTCTTTCTGAGTGTCACAGGCGATTTTGCCAGAAATTTAAAACCAACTATCACTATAATCGGCAGCAGGATAATATCGGCAACAACAAATCCGAATCCTGCCGAGGTAGAGACATTGGTAAAAACCGAGTACAGGGAGTAGCCCAGAATACCGGTCGCCAGCAGGGTCAAAAGCCCGCCGGAAGGAAGAATGACTTCAGCCATAATAATGACCAGTCCGATTATCTGCAAAACAATTGGGAAAACCAGGGCATTATCCATATTCAACTCTCATTTATTACAACAATTCGATTCCCATCGATTTTTATGATTCTCACAGCTGTACCCTTTTCAATAAAGTCACCGGATGTAATCGCATCAAAAAGTTTGTTTCCCACGACAATCTTCCCTGAAGGCCTAAGAAATGTATCTGCTCTTCCAACATCCCCAACTTGAACACCTTTTTCAGTTGCCTGGGTGATATGCGATTCTTTCAAGGTCCCTTCCAGAAAAGGACCGTTCACCACTTTTGAAACTCGTGGCAAGAAATATCGAAACATCACCATGGTAAGAATAAACGCGGCTATGAACGATACCAGAACCTGAACCAGGTTTTTTAACAACAGATCACTTTGCCAAGGTAAGGCCGGATCGGGTATGACAAAGTCCTGAAGCATGAGCAACAAGGCTATACCGATTGTGGTCAACCCGGCAAAACCGGCAATGCCAAAACCAGGCAATACGAATACCTCCACAGCCAATAATAAGATTCCTATTATCAGAATCAACAATTCCGTGTAGTTAGCCAGTCCCACAAAGTATTGATTGAAAAAAACCAGACCCAGGCAAATTAACCCGATAATTCCAAAAATACCAAAACCTGGACTTTTGTATTCCAGATAGAGTGCTCCCAGGCCGATCAGCATTAGAATTTGGGCAATAGAACTGATATAACGCACGAAGGTCTCAGACCAGCTTTCCTGAATCCGCACTATTTCGTAATCGTTGTATCCCCTGGCTGCCAACATTTCTTCCAATGTTGAAGTGCTGATTTGAGAAAAGCCCAGTTGCTTGGCTTCGGTATTGTCCATGGTTAATAGTTCGCCTTTGGCGACAATGGTTTTTCTGGAGATGATGCTTGCTTTTTCCGTTTCATTCAAATCCGCAAATTCAACAGCATCCATATAAATCTTTTTATCAGGAAACTCAACCTGATACACCTCCATATCCAGGGAAACCATCGATTCCGCCAATATGCTTGGATATCCGTTTCTCTTTGCCAATGCCCTGAACTTTGCCCTTAGTGGCGATTGTGCTTTTTCCCCCAACATTTTGGGTCCTTCGCTGGACATCATGATGGGGGCACAATCTCCTATCAAGGTATTGTGCTTCATGGTCAATTCATTAGCAGCCAGGGCGATTAGTGCGCCTGCCGAAATAGCTCGTTTGGTTACATAGGAAACAACCTTGCTTTGCGGAATAGTTGTCAAGTGATCCACTATTTCCAAAGCGGAATCCACCCTGCCTCCAAAAGTATCCATTTCAATGACGACCAGCGCTTGCGGATCTTTGGCATATTCAGTCAAGGTACGCTCAAAGAATGCGGCCATACCCGGGTCCACAGCACCTGATACCGGAATCACATAAACCTTTTGCTTGTCCTGGGATGTGACGTTTCCGGTCATCAAGATCAGTGTCACACAAAAATATATAAATAGTCGGAATGCCTTCATCGTATAACTCAATACCTGTTTCCCATGAGTCATTAAAATCAACCCACATGGTAGTTTTTTTCTGTACTTGATTTTAATGATACTGAACATCGACTGTTAGATCTACTAAATTCCCTTGAAATAAAAGCAAATGTCAAGTTCCAACCATTTGATTCGACTGGATAAACAGATTTATAAATAAAAACTAATCTTGTTTTATCCATTGATCGACCAATTATGTCTATTGCTCGAGAGTATTTTGACACCAACTTAGTGCTGAGATATTATTTTCAAAAATTTCAATCCGGAATTCTTTTGATTGAATAGTCACGTCTGCCGAAACGACTTCACATAGAAAAAAAATGACATCCCACAAAATTCTACTGCTGTTTTGCTGTCTTTTTGCTGTTCATTCCTGCAGCGGTACCAGGGTAACACGATCCGTTGACAACCAGCCGACGGATCTTTCCGGGAAATGGAACGAAACGGATTCCAGGCTGGTTTCGACGCACATGGTCAGTGACCTGCTGTCGGACTCCTGGTCCAAAGTGTTTTTCAATCGAAAGGGCAGAAAGCCCGTAATCGGATTGGGAAAAGTGTTAAACAAAACCACCGAACATATTTCGACTCAAACCTTTATCAAAGACATTGAATTAGCGCTGCAGTATTCGGATGCGGTTGAACTTGCAGCCACGGGGAAAGCAAAAAAAGAAGCCCGCAAAGAAAGAGAAGACCAGCATGAACACAATCTTCATCCTGCCGGCACAAGGATCTACCAGGAAAAGGAGGTCGATTTTCTTTTGAGAGGATACATCCATTCTGTTGAGGATCAGTTAAAGGATGTCAAGACCGTGTACTACCAGATAGATCTGGAACTGGTCTCAGTGGCAACCAACGACAAAGTCTGGAACGGACAAAAACGCATCAAAAAGATCATCGAAAAACCTTTGCTGAAATGGTGACAGACATGACAATTAATCTGTTTCCGACAAGACCTGCTAAATTCCCGCTCATGCTCCTGGTAATTCTATCGGTGATTTTCAATGGATGCAGCTCCAAGTTGTTGACCAGTGTTGACTACCAGGACAGCCTTTACCAGCACAGTATCGGATCACCGGAAAAAGCCCTGGAAAAATTTCCCGAAGAGGAAAAAGGTTATTTTATTACCACCCTGGAAAAAGCGTATTTAAGGCTGCTTGCCGGAAAACCGGATAACAAGCCTTTGTTAGATCTTGTTGATTCCATTGACCAGCGGATTCGCTACCAGGGGTCCAGGGAAGTCAAATCCCTTTTTTATGCGGAAACTGCTGAAGGGTATTATGCCTCTGAGCATGAGATTGTCTGGCTACACCTTTTGCTTAGTTGGGGATTTTCTCTGGAAAAGGAATATGAGAAGTCCTGCATTGAAGCACGCAAGGCATCGCATCTCCTATCGGCCCCCTGGAGCCACGAAGGTCATTTTGATGATGCCATGCTGAGGATTTTTCTGGGTGGTTTATGGACCATGTGCGGCTCCTGGGAAGACGCCCTGGTGGCCTTTCGCAAGGCTTACCAACTATCACCGGAGTCGGTTTGGCTGCAGGAATTGATCGACCTGGAAGAGCCGCCAAAACACCTTTTTATTGTCTTGGGTGGTATTGGGCCGGATCCTTATTGGAACCCGGATGCCGAATTAAATGTCATGCGGGGATTCCGCCAGGTCGGATTTAAAGGATATGGTCAAAAAAGCGATCTGACCCTTGCCGATCAGTCCGGTCATGAGATCCAAATGCACCTGTCTCCCGGGTCTGCCTACTGGTATCAACGTCATTTCGAAAGAGACAATGCTATTCACGAATTAATTGTTGATTCGCATTACACCGGCAGGGCAGCGGGCAGTGTCACCATGGAAACGGCCAAAATGGCTGCCAGCTATGCGCTTGGAACAACCATAATTGTGGGTTCCGTTGTTCTTGGAGGCATTGTCATTTATATTGCTGTTCAGGCTGAGTCTGGTGAACTTGCAGCGATAGGGGCCGGTATTATACTTGCTGGTGCCCAAAAAGGGTTTGATGTCATGGCCGAAACCACAGAAGATAGTTTGCAAACCATCAAAGAAGATCTAAATGCCGCAGAAACGTATCGCTTTGTTAGATTTTTGCCGGAATATTTATGGACGGGCTGGAGCAATTCAGAGATCCAGATGACTTCGATAGTGCCGGTTGATCCGACAATCACATTGGTAAATCCCATGATTTCCGAAGGGACAACGGTTACCCTGACGGCATTTACACCGGACACCGATATTGATCAGAATCCATACACCTTTTCCAATTTGCAATGGAAAAAATGGCAAAACGAGGCATTTACTTATCTATCCGATGAGACTAATTTTGCATCATGGGACAAAATCCGCAACAGCATCGCACAGTTACTACAATTGGCCAATTCCAATTCATATGGAATCAGAGTCCATGCCGGCGATGAAACCCATCGAGTCAAAGTCGAATCCACATCAATGACGGCAACCATTGAAGGAGGGCTTTTTAGAGAGGAGCCCGGTTATCAGTTGGATTTAGATCGAAAAGAACTGG
>JAKSDL010000864.1 GCA_022360105.1 Pseudomonadota bacterium | reverse complement strand
GTCCTTCACCAGTGGTTGAAACCACTGGCTACTTTATACCGCTCCTATGGAGCTTGATGCCAGTTAGTCTGTTATCAGCAAGAATTACCGCCAGCCAAAACAAACGCCAGAATGGAATGTCAATAGTTTATAATCAGATTATTTTAATACCATTACTCCAGATCTATGCCTGAGATAATCAATCCTATTACCCCGGGGCTTTGCCCGGGATAACAGTTTGAATGACCTTATTTATAAATTTTAAATTTATAATTGTATCGCTCGGTTTCTCCTATAAATATATGTGGAGTTGTTGCCACAACCAAATAGAGAGTGTCTCCCTGGTTCGTCGGGATATCCGGAATGACTACCTGCTCACCATTACTGATGTTGTTTCTGCTATAATAGGTCCTTTCATCAGTTATACTGTCATGTACAACGACTCGTACTTCAAATAATGATTCCGGGATATTACCAATGTCTCCCTCAAATTCAATGGTATACATTCCAGCATCAGTGTTTTTGCATTTATAGGCATTATAGGCCCAGGATCCCGGCATATGGTCAGCTGGTACATAGGTCCACACATCTCCGGTCCCCTCTGCAAGGTACTCCATTGGAAAGGTGTTGATTATCTCTTCCTCAGTTAAGCCGGTTTTACGTTTTATCCGCCCTAAAGAATCCCGCTCTTCTTTTGCAAAGGCTTCACCCATGGCATAATCCCAAGTTATGGTTCTTGCCGCAAAATTAGCAAACTCTTTACCCATCATTGAACCACCTGTCAGCGGATCAACCCCCATGAGTTCAAACATGCTCTCTTGTGGCCTGTGACCGGCATATGGATGATTGTAAATCTCTCCAATAAATGATGCGTCTGAATAGTGGTTTGCCAAGTACCAGATAAGAATTTTAGCACCATACATGTGGCCACCTTTGTACTGCCATCCGGCAAGGTCATTAACATCTGAAACTTGGTTTATCCAAAGAGGCATGTGGGGGGCATAGGTATAAAAGCCAAGAAGGTCACTGTCTGTACTGCTACCAGGGAAAACAATCTCTGGTGCCCATTCAGCCGTGGCTTCCATAAACCATTTCGGCATATCGCTGATGAATCCTTGAAGGGAATGAAAATTTTCATGAAGCCAGTAATAGGAATTATCAGGGTCTAACGGCCTGTCGAAACTGAAAGGTCTTACAAATGTTTTACGAATTCCACGGCCAAGGATCGGATTCTTGTTCGGTGCTGTCCCCAAAAATTCTACTTCTTTTCCTTTAGGAATCATGGATGCCTTGAAGTAGTAATTTTTTATTGAGAGATTTTCATGGGCATAGAGATAGTACAGGTAGGTTTCATAAGGTAAAGGGGCTTCATCCGGTTGAAGGTCTTCATCCAGAGGCCACCAAAAACATCTGTACACGCCACACAATCCATTGGGATATTCAGGGTCAGGGGAAATGGCAGCCTTATTCAAATCATCTATACCATAGATGTAATCTTCAGCTAGTTGTTCCCGGGGGACTTCCCAGTTGTGTATTTTTATGTCCCAGATTTTACCCTGGTATGGACCAATGGTTACGACCCGTTTCTGTGATTCGGTTATAGACTGGGTGAGCTGTGTTTCGGTCAACGTGCCATTTAAATAGACTTTATGGCTATTGGCTCCCAAAACTGCTGCCACATGGTTTGCTCTATGGATTTTCAGCGAACTCTGGTCGGTTGTGACTGAACTTGCCGGTGAACCATTTTCGTAGAATGTACTTTCAATGTTACCAGCCGTTGTTTTTATCTCAAAAAAGTCATCGGACTGCATAAGGACACTGTCCGGGGCCCCTTCATCCGGTGTCATCTTAAAAGAGATAGTGATCGCTGATGTAGTCAGGTAGGTATTGTCTTCAGGTGTTAAGGTCAGGCTTTTTTTGTTGAACTCGGGGGCAATATAGAAATCATCACCACTTGAGCTATCATCAATATCCACACGGACTTTGTACCCGGAAATGTTCTTGTAACCAAAGCGCT
>JAKSDL010000350.1 GCA_022360105.1 Pseudomonadota bacterium | reverse complement strand
TGGTAATTTTACCTGCAACACCAGGTACTGGGTGATGACGCTGGTTGGACCGGTGGAGATCATAAAGAAGTAAAAAACAGTTATCAGTTATTGGCTATCCGTTATCAGTTACGACCACAAATCAACGTTTGGAGTGTATTAATTGGACTTGGATCTAAAAATCGGATTCATTTTATTCAGCCTTCAGCCTTCAGCCTTCAGCCTTTGACCCGGATTTCTTTAGACGGGTATTGTTCGCCACGACAATTCAAAAAAGAGTATTTTCACTTTAAACACGAAGAGCATCCAGGCAGAGCTCCAGAAACCGGCTATGTAGTGAATTAATGTCTGTTTTGGTGTAACCGGTGGTTTTGCGAACTTCCAAAAGTAAAATTCCGTCCATCATTCCCCACAAAGTAACAGCCGTATTCCAACTGTCGCACTTTTTTAGCTGCTTCCTTTCGATTCCTTCCTCGATGATTTCTGCCAGGATTTTGAGCAACTCCAGACTTAGGGCCTCCAATTGAGGCACGAGATTCATGTTTTCAAAAAAGACCTTTTGTCCCAGGTGATGGACAGAGATTATTTCATAATACTCCCTTTCTTGAAGGAAAAATTCAAAATATGCCCCGGACAGCGCTTTGATCAGTTGCACGCAATCTCCTTTTTCAGAGGATAGCGCCTTGCTGATCATATCTTTTAAGATCCTCGTACCGTCTATGGATAGCAGACGATACACCTCCATCTTGCTTTTGAAGTACAGATAGAATGCTGCCGGGCTTAATCCGGCATGCTCGGTAATCATATTGATCTTAGTGCCTTGAAATCCGTTTTCCGAAAAGATTGTTCTGGCAGATTTCAGCAGCTTTAAACGCCTGACTTCTTTTTCTGCGCTGGTTCTTGCACGTAGTTTTTCCATTGGTCTCCGGGTTTTAATTGAATATTGACAAATTACTAAATCATCATTTATTTATCAAGTTGAGAATTACTAAATCATCATTTATTTATTTCAGGAGAGCATCATGGGATTTCTTTCGCAGTATCGATTTAAGAAAAGACATGTTTTGTATGGTTTATTGGTAGTGGTGGCAGTAACAATTTTATACCAAAACATAAGCTTCACCGATTACAAACTGGTTCCCCTTCAGGATGATTCACAAATCGACACGGATGGCGCTCGATTTTCCTATTCCGTTCCGCTCGATCCAGCCAGTCCCTGGCCCAAATTCAGGGGAAACTCCCTGCAGAACGGTCGTAGTTTGGTAAAACCTCAATTGTCCGATCTGAAACCCTGGACGTTTAAGACCGGCAAAGGAATCTTCAGTTCTCCGGTTATTGATCATGAAGGCACAGCATATATAGGATCAGCGGATCAGTATTTTTATGCTATCAGGGAGGACGGCAGTTTAAAATGGAAAACCCTGACCGGTGAGATCATCGATTCATCCGCCCTTTTGGATAACCGGGGCAAGGTTTATGTTGGTTCCGGTGATGCGCATGTTTATGCTTTTGATCGTAACACCGGTGAAACGATATGGAGGTTCAAAGCTCATACCCCTCAGGAGGTCACGGAGCAATTCGATGTACAAACATATAACCTGAACTGGTTTGAGGGGAACATTGCGATGCTGCCGGACGGATCTATCCTGGCACCCAACGACAATTACCTGATATACCAGTTAAACCGGGATACGGGCGAGCGGGACAACCAGTTTGTTATCAACGAAATGGGCTGGTCGCTGCCGGCTGTGAATGCCAAAACCGGTAGAATTTTTACAGGTTCCAATTTCATGGCCCTTAAGAATGTGTATGCCTTTGACATCCAAAGTGGTGATACGGAATGGACCAATGGTGGGTATGGAACCAACGCTGCTTCGGCGATGCTGACCAACGCGGATCCCGAAGGCGCCGTAGTGATCGGTGGATACGATGGAATTGTTCGGGCGTTTGGTCAGAATGACGGTTTTCAAATCTGGAAATTTGGTACCAGGGATCATATCTATTCCAGTCCGGCGCAACTACGGGATGGTACTATCATACAAGCTTCAACGGATGGAACGGTTTATGCGCTGAATCCCGAGTCGGGAGGCGTGGTTTGGGCTTTTGATACCAAGGAACCGATCCGCTCCTCACCCGCCGTTGATGGAAATGGAAATATTTATTTTGGTTCGGGTGAGGGTCGGTTGTATTGCTTGAATCCTGATGGAACCTTGCGTTGGGCTTATCAATTGATCGACGATGTGAGAAATGATATCAATGGCTCGCCGGGTCTCGGCAAAAACGGTATTTACATAGCCGGAGAAAACGGGGGAGTCTTTTTTGTTCCCTATGACTATCCCTTAAGTGCGACCGGGAAAGCTGATCCCAAAAGTGTTCAAGGACCGGATGAGGACTTACCGTTTGAAGGTGAGTTTTTATTTTATACATCTGCATTTGGAAGCCTGGAATTGACCCCTCCTGCCGAGATCAACGCCAACCAGCCTCTTAGTTTCACGCTGTTTGTCAGGGAGAATGGCGATACCATTAAAACCGCAATCGAAAGAGAGACAGTCCGGGTAGATTTTAACGGAGCCAGACCTGGCAAGGTGGACACATCAGCCAATTTTCAGTTTCTGACTTTGGTTCCTCAAGAAACCTGGACCTTACCGGAAGGAGGCGACATATCAATCCGTATTCAGGGTGAATATAAAAGGGATCTGAGTCGATTCGGGCTGAAATTCTTTGGAGGTGATACCGGCGGTCGATTCGACCAGACCTTTACTTTTAAAGTCAGGCCTCGAAAGGGTCCGAACAAACCATTCAGAGTTCCTGAAAAACCCGGTGATCCTTCGTCTATTCTTGAAATCAGCCGGTTAGCTCCGGCAAATCCTTCAATTCTTCCAAGCTACAACCAGATCGGATATGATTCATTGCATTATATTATGGGTGTTGTGGAGGCCAATCAAAACACTGCCATTGTCTGGGGTGTAGGAGGAAAGCTTTTGGGAGAAACCGATGAAACCGTGATCGATCCGGCATTGGAAGTCCGATTTCCCATGATGCTGGACTATGATAATGGCCTTGTAACCTTATACAATTACGATGGTATCTTGCTGGATATGAATGGTTCCTGGGATATGCCGATTGAGTTTTTTAGAATCGCCGGCAAAGTAGATCCTCAAACAGGAAAATCCCTGGGGCATACGGCCATGAATGCCATCGTTGCCTGTGATGAGATTGAGTTTTACGGGACCTTTTTGAAGCTGTTGGGAATGTCCGAATTTGATACAGGACGCATGTTTATATTCGGAGGCACCAACTACAATTTATTTGGAGACGGTGTGGTTACGGGGCCTGGTTTGAAAGGGACAGTGACGTTTTCGGTAGAGAATGATCTGGTGCAGGCAAAGATCTCCGGGACGTCATTAAAAAAATCAGATCATGTCCACAGTATCCTGTTAGTCAGTGAAGAGACCGGCCGGCCTGTGCCCGCAAAATACATAGACATCACAAAGGTACAAGCGGACAATGACGGATTTGTTCAAACAGTACGGATTTCATTGGAAGACGTGGATTTCAAAGGAAAAGCCAGGGTCTACTACCTGGTCGACACTTACCCCGCAGCAAAAGGCATAGTCACCATCAGATAGAGGTTAACGGACACCCTGATTATATGAGTTTATATAATCAGGGTGTATGAGCAGTCAATGTGTAGATAGTGGCTATCGATTAACTTGCAGAATAAGAGGCTTTTGCTAGTTTTTCGTCTGCTGAAATTTCAACAATTTTCCCATCTTTTTTGAGATAGTCGGCAGTTTCCAATTCATTCATGGTGTTGTTTTTTCAGGCATGTGAACTCCATATCTAAAATGGTCAATTCGACGTTTAACCCGCTTTATGGCCACTTTATTAGTGTTTT
>JAKSDL010000216.1 GCA_022360105.1 Pseudomonadota bacterium | reverse complement strand
CTTCCAGAAACGAACCAGTCCCCGCTGCACAGATTTTGTTCATCTGGAAATCGGTCACGATGCCTTTGTTTATGCTTATGTATTTGGAATCCTGACCGCCAATTTCAAAAATGGTATCTACCTTGGGGTCCAGGTACGCAGCTGCTTTTGCCTGGGCGCTGATTTCATCTTTGATGACGTCGGCCCCAACCAGTTTACCAATCAAATACCGACCGGAACCGGTCACACCGACACCGTCAATTTTTAGATTACCTCCAAACTGGGAATGTAATTCACCGAATCCTTTTTCCACTGCTTTGATAGGATCACCCAGAGTTCTCAAATACCGGTAGGCTACAATATCATTGTCCTGATTAATTAGAACAAGGTTGGTGCTTGTCGAACCCACATCAATTCCCAATCGACAATTCCCAGGGTTTTGATTGTTGTTCATCGGAACTGCCCCACCTCGTTCATAGTCCGTCGATTTGATGAATGAAGCCAAAGAAGGGATTTTATCACCATCTGAATGTTCGTCATCCGCATCGATTTTCTGATCCAGCAGAGCCCTCAATTTTTCAAGATGAATGTACCTCTGTTCGCGGAAGGCGGTAATCGCTGTTCCGATTGCGCCTGCCGTGCTGAAGTGCTCATGGATGATTAGTTCTCCAGGATCCAGCTTCAGTATGTCTATGAGAGCATTTACTATTCCCTGATTGTGGGCAACGCCACCGATGAAGAAAAATGGTTTGTTCAAGGGCAGCTTGCGCATGACGGTTCCCTTGTAATTTCTGACAACCGCATAGGCCAGTCCCAGCAGGATGTCTTCCACCGAAACCCCTTCCTGTTGGTGATGAATAATGTCGGTTTTGGCAAACACACTGCAACGACCGGCTATTCTGGGAATCGAACGAGCTTGCTTTATGTAGGTTGAATAATCGTCCAAGGTCAGATTGAGTCTGGAAACTTGCTCCTCCAGAAATGATCCCGTCCCGGCCGAGCAACTTGTGTTCATCGACATTTTAATGCGTGATCTGCTGTCTCCGCTGAAGTCGGTTATATATTTGGCGCTTTGCCCTCCAATATCGATGATTGATCGAATGTTGCCATTGAGCGCAAGACTTCCTTCAACAATGGCTGCGATTTCGTTTACCGGCTCCACGGCGCCGCTTCGGGTAAGAAACCGAATACCGCTTCCGGTTACGGCGCCGTATGAGACATCTCCGGAATCATAGTGTTGCAGAACCTCCTCTAAAATGCTCTTTAACGATAATCTGACATCTCCTTTATGCATCTGGTATTTTTGAAAAACGACATCATTGTTTCCCTTTACCAGGGCAATTTTTATTGAAGAATATCCTATGTCTATTCCCAGGCTGTACATGGTTTGTCCTCCGTAATTCTGTGCATGATTTGTGTTATTTCTTAAAACAATTTTCCGAAATGGTTCTTTTATATTCTACCCGGCTAAAACTGATTTTTACCCTTGGCGAACCGGAAGCAGAAAAACCTGGGTATCATTTACGGACAAACGCATTACACGGCAACCAGATACACGCGATCTGCGACTATAAAAGAGGATGGGGTATTGTTAAGGAAGTACCGGAGATGCTCTGGATTGTT
>JAKSDL010000360.1 GCA_022360105.1 Pseudomonadota bacterium | reverse complement strand
TCGTTTCCGTGTTCCATTGGATTCCGAAAAAGGTGTCAACCTGTTGCAAAATCACCTGATAATTAAAAAAGTTGTCTGTGATTCTCTTCGTCGGTGCAGTTTGTTGTCAGCCTGAAACTCTCCGTTGATCGTAAAATTCACCCCTGGTGGTACGACAGCCTGACCGTTTTGAGTAACATTCGGTGAAACAGTTCTAATATTCATATTATTCAGATTACGGAGAGTTTGACATGAAATCGATTAGAGTATTTCTTGTTTTTTTTATCTTCACAGGTCTCACGGCATTTCATTCATTCGCCGCCGAGTCTATCCTGGATTCAGTCAAGAAGAAAGGTGTGATACGAATTGGCTCAGGCCAGACAGTGCCGCCTCTAAACTATATCAATGAAAAAGGTCAGTGGACAGGTTTTGATATAGAGTTGGGGGATGCCATTGCAGAAAAAATGGGGGTCAGGGTGGAAAGGGTAAACGTCAACAATAAAACTCGCGTGGCTTTTCTTGCTTCGGGAAGAATCGACCTCACGATTTCCAGTATGAGTCATACCCGAAGCAGGGATGAACAAATTGACTATGCCGAACCGGCGTACCTTTGGTCGGGTAAGATCTTTTATGCAAAAAAAGGTAGATTCACCTCTCCTGAGCAACTTGGTGGAAAAAGGATAGCGGTGGTCCAAGGTTCCAATGCATACATAGCTGCTACCAATTATCTGGCAACCTTAACGGATAAAAAACCGAAAATGGTGTCTTTCCAAAACAACTCCGAATGTTTCATGGCTTTAAAACAGGGGAAGGTTGATGCATACACTCAAGATACTCCTATAATTGCAGGGGTGGCAGGACATGAAGGAGTGGAATATGAGTCAGTTGGCCCTATTTATAGTCCCGGCTTATACGGTATAGGAGTGCCGCCAAACGACAGCAAGTGGAGAGATAAAATAAGTTTTGTCCTTCAGGATATTATTCAGGATGGCACCTATGAAAAAATCTACAGCAAATGGTTCGGCCATTCCGGTCAGTTCCCTTTACCTATAAACGCAAGGCCCAGGCTTCCCAAAGAAGTATTTGGTGAATTTAACACTTTTGCCTGGCCTGAATAGTTATCAATATAAAAACATCCCGAGTCGTTACGGTTATCGGGATGTTTTTGATTTAACTGATGCTGTAGACTACATTTTAGCCCACCAGTTTCCTAAACTCACATTAAAAAGTCATTGTCAGATTGTTTGGTTAATAACTAATTGAATTTGATATTTTTAATCTTTCTCGATCTGTTTAAACCGGTTTGTTTTCTTAGAGTTTTGTATGATGGTTGGCAGACAATATTGCATGCTAATTGACTTGGACAAGTGTATCGGCTGCTACGGTTGTCAAATAAGTTGCAAGAATGAATACAACTTACCACCTGGTGTTTTGCGAGGTAAGGTTGATACGCTAAATTTTGGCTCTTTCCCGAATTTACAAAGGATACACGTCTTCAGGCTTTGCAACAATTGTAGCAATCCTCCTTGTATCAATAACTGTACAAACAGCTGCTATTTTAAGGACACTCTAGGCGTTGTCTCAGTCAATCAATTGAATTGCACCAAATGCAAATGCTGTGTCGAAAGCTGTCCTTATCAGGCAGTATCCAGAAATTCTCTCACCGGAAACCTGGAGAAATGTGATTTTTGTATTGAACGGGTCATTCAAGGACTACAACCAATTTGTGTGGAGAACTGTGTTGGAAAAGCCCTGCACTTTGGAGATATCCGCAATCCTGACGTTAAATTGCGAGCCGCACTGGAAAACGAGAATATCAAGGTTTTAAACAGTGAATATGACACCCAGCCAAATGTGTTCTACCTTTACTCGGGTTTTGATCCCAGTGAAACCCTAGTACCCCGTAAGCCGGCTGTTAAGAGTAATACCTTATCTTTAACAGAAACCGTAACAGATGCTGTCAACCCTATCCCTGCTGAAAATCCAAAAAAAATAATTTATACCGCAGATGTTATGTGTCCCGCGGAGTGCCCAATTGCAGTATCCGTGGAGGATGGCAAAGCCGTTCGAATTGCAGGTAACAGGCATTCATTGATGAACCAGGGTACACTATGCGGTAAAGGGGCTTCGGGATTGGAGATGACCTATTCTCGGCAACGTATTAAAACACCTTTACTGCGCCAGGGAAAACGAGGTGAGGATAGCTGGAAGGCAGTAACTTGGGAAGAAGCCAGTGATTACCTGGCTAAAGAATTGGTGCGCTTAAAAAAACAGTATGGTGCGGAATCAGTGGTTGTTGATTGTGGCGATGTAACAGACCAGGAAGCTTATCACAAGCTCTTTTTTGCTTTTGGCACCCCGAATGTTTTTAACCATGGATCGGTCTGTGATACAAACAGGAAGTGGGGACAAAAGATCATGCTGGGGGATGAAAGACCTCTCCCCGATTTACAGAGACCAATATTAGTAAGAGATGAAAAAGGCCAGCTACAGAGAAGAACAAAGCATGATGCAAAACTGGTGATGCACCTGGGGGTGAATTCGTTGGTAGCAACTCGCTTTTCCTTTATGGCCAGGGGGATAACCAACGCGAAAAATGAAAATGGTTGCATTTTTATAGTCACTGATCCCAGCTATACCAATTCTGCTGCAAAAGCGGATATATGGCTACCGGTCAAACCGGGGTCTGACCCGGCATTACTCGCAGCAATGCTTTTATATATAATCACAAATGATGATCCTGCGTATGAGTCGACCCGGTTTATCGATCACTCTTTTGTGGAGCGCTATACAATCGGCTGGGATGAATTCAGGGATGAATTTTTGTCTTACGCCAACCAGCTTGATCCTGCTAACCAGGAAAAGTACTTTTCGCTTGCCTGGGCTGAAGAAAGAACAGGAATCAAACGTGAAAAAATTGAAGAAGTTGCCCGGCTGTTTGGTGTTACCAAACCCGCGTCAATGGAAATTGGTATGCATGGTACCGCTCATCATAGCAACGGGGATGTTACATCGGTATTAATGTCTGCACTTTGCCTGGTTACCGGTAATATGGATGTTCCCGGAGGTCTCGTTTTTGTGGATTCCCAAAAGGTTAAAAAAGGACGATCGGCGATTGCACGGGAAAATCTGGATAGGCTGATCGTCCGAAAAATAGATTCTGATCTTGTATCAGGAACAATAGGGCAATTGAAAAAAGATACTTTTGGTGAGTATCCGGCTTCGTGGAAGGGCGTGCTTGCGGACCTGCCACAGGATATCCGTAACCAGGTCGGGTTAAAGTATGGTGCCTTCAAAGGTTTTCGGTATCCTATCAAAGCGTTCATTAACAGAACCGGTAACCCTGTTATGACAGCCGGACATACCGGACAATGGATTGATGCTTTCACAAAAACCGAGGCCGATGGAAGGTATGCACTTGAGCTAATTGTTCATATTGATACTCACTTGAACGAAACCGGGAAATATGCCGATCTGATTTTGCCGCAGGCAGGCTATCTTGAGCGAATGGGATTAAGTGATGTTTACTCTGTAAGCCCGGAAGTGGCTCTTCGAGACAAAGTAATTGAGCCACTGTATGATTCCAAAACCGATTTTGAAATCATGGTTTTACTTGCTGATAAGCTGGCAGAAAAGAATGACACGGATATCAACCCGGTCGAATTCGGAGGCAGATATAAAAATGAAGAAGAATTTATAAATCACCTTTTGATTGATTCTCCCGGAATCTACAATATTGGATTACCCCTTCCATATCCGGAATTGCCGGAAGGGTGCATTATCACAGGGATACCAGGTGATCCTATCGCTACCCAGGATGGAAAGGTGGTGAAAAGAGGAACTGCCTTGACAGCAGGCTGGTTGAGAAAAAACAAAGGGATTGCAACCTGGCCTACCAGTTATTATCGCTTCAAAAATTCGAGTGACCATCCTTCAGGAGTTTTTCCCGCTACTCATTCAAAGAAGTTTGAATTCAGATTTGACTATTTGGCAGCATTTAACGAACGTTACCAAACAAATTTCCCGACTAGTTTTTACTGGTATGAAAGCAGATGGGATCCAAAAAACAAAGACTACGAGCAATACGTTTCCGAATATCCGTTTCAATTAATCAGTGGCCGAGCCCACCATACCGGCACCATGACACAGGTATGCGGCAGTTTGAATGAAACGGAGACGGAATGCATGAAAAGATTGAATGGTATGGTTTCTAATGAAAAAGGATTGGAGAATTGTGATGCCAATAATCCGTCAATGCCCGTTTTTTCCCTCAGCTCAGCTGACGGTGAATCACTGGGAATTCAAACGGGAGATAACATAATACTTGAAACACCCCTGGGAACAACAGCAAGTGGGAAAGCATATCTAACTGAAGCATTATTACCCGGAGTGATTAAAACAGTATTCGGGAGTGGTGGTAGACTGGTCGATGGGCTGAGCATACTGGGTAACAAAGATGATAATACCCCGAATATTAACGCATTGATAGATCCCGAGAATCTCAATAAATTTACGGGAATGCCCGGATTTGGTGACGTTATGGTGAAAATCAGGCGCCTTTCCGGATAATAAAACCTTCTTTTGTCATCGATTGGGAGCTTATTAAAGGCATTCATAAAAAAGCGAGGTAACACTTTGATAGAATTTAAGAACGTCAATAAATGGTTTGACCAGGTTCAGATCTTAAAAAACATCAATCTGAAAATTAAATCAGGAGAGGTTGTTGTTGTATGTGGTCCCAGCGGTTCGGGAAAAAGTACCTTGCTGCGAACCATCAACAAGCTGGAATCCATTCAGGAAGGAGAAATAGTGGTTAACGGTCAGTCGTTGTCGGACCCTAAATTGAACCTGCCAAGATTTCGAACTGAAATAGGAATGATTTTTCAGCAGTTTAACCTCTATCCACATAAAAATGCTCTTCAAAACATCATGCTGGCACCTGTCAAGGTGAGGAAACTTAACCAAAAAGAAGCAAAATCCAAAGCTTTGGAGCTCCTTGAAAAGGTGGGACTTGCCGGTAGAGGTGAAGCCTTTCCTTGTCATCTGTCAGGCGGTGAACAGCAGCGTGTTGCCATTGCCCGAAGTCTTGCCATGGAGCCTAAAATAATGCTGTTTGACGAAGCAACTTCGGCACTTGATCCGGAGCTTATCAATGATGTTCTGGATGTGATGATGTCTTTGGCCCAGGAAGGAATGACAATGATGGTGGTAACTCACGAGATGGGCTTTGCAAGACGGGTTGCCGATCGCATTTTTTTTCTGGACAAGGGAGAGATCCTGGAATCCGGTTCTCCAACCGATATCTTTGTACGACCAAAACACGAAAGAACTCGTGAATTTATCAGTGAAATTCTTCCTGAAGCCTCGACGTTATTGAAAATTAAGCGATTTAAGAGAATGAGAATTGGGATGGGCTATAAATCCAAACCTTTGAACCATCTCAATGGTGATGGAATCTGGTCAGGTTTTGATGTGGAATTTGCAAAGGAGATTGCAAAAAAACTCAAGGTGTCACCGATTTTAATTAAATCAGCCGGCAAAGATCGTATTTCCGCACTTTTACAAAACTCAGTGGATATTTCCATTTCCAATCTCAACCACACGATTACCCGGGAACAAGCAATCGATTTTTCTCAGCCCTATTTGTGTGACAAAAAAGTCTTTCTGGTGAAGAAAGGCCGATTTAAAGCAATCGAGGAATTGGCTGGTAAAGCAGTTGGTGTTGTTCATGGAAGCAACGCAGATACAGATGTTAAAAACCGCTTCGGGGAGATTAATGAAAAGACGCCCGGGTTTGTATACTACGAATCGGATGAGGAATGCCTTAAGGCCATGGAAAATGAAAACATAGATGCTTATGTTAATGACACGATTTTGGTACGTGGAGCAATAGCCGGTAGGGAAGGATATGAATTTCTTGGTGAACCGTTTAGTAATACTTTTTTCTCCGTTGGTATAATGAAAAACGACGCAGAACTTCGTGATGAAATTAATCATGTTATACGAGACATGTGGATTGATGGTACTTACATGCGACTATTTGATAAATATTTTGGAGAAAAATCTAACTATCCACTTCCCAAAGAGTCGGTGAAATTTAACATTTTCGCAGAATAGAAGAGGGTTAAAGAAACGGGGTCTTGATGATTTAGGAGTTTTTTTGAATTCGGTTTGGAGTAGTTATTCAGATGTTTAATCTAAAATATGAAATAGACTGGAGTGTTCCCTTCCGTTCACCTTATGACGAATGGTTATTGTCCGGAATGGTTTTTACCCTGGCCCTGGCTTTAATAACGTCAGTAACTTCATTATCGCTGGGTACCTTTATTGCGGTTCTGAGGATGTCTAAACTAAAGATTTTAAGAATTATCGGCCGGATCTATGTCGAGATCTTCCGCAATATTCCCGGTTTGTTCTGGTTATTGTTTTTTTATTTTGTATTTCCGGAATTACTGCCATTTAATTGGGGGGAGGCTCTGAACAGCTATGCTCACTATGCTTTTGTAGCTGCAGTTCTGGGGTTGACATTCGATAATTCACCTTATGTTGCTGACATTATTGTCAGCGGGATAATTTCAATTCCTAAAGGGCAAAAAGAGATTGCAGTGTCAACAGGACTAAATGGCTATCAGCAATGGGTGCACGTAATATTGCCTCAAACATTTCGTATCATTCTCCCACCATTAGGGTCCAGAATGATGCACAATCTGAAAAATACTTCATTGGCAATGGTGATAGCCGTTCCGGAACTGACATGGTCGACTCAGCAAATTGAATCGTTGACATTTCGGGGAGTAGAGGCAACGACTATTGCCACAGCTTTTTATATATCCATTTCCATGTGTCTGATTTTCCTGGTTTCAAGGTTGGAGAAATTTCTTAGTATTGATCGGGAAAGTATCACCATGGTTAGTGGTTAATTACAATACTTTACTATTATGTTCGATCAATTTGCGTACCTGAGGTTTTATCTGGTTGGACTTTATCCTGCAGGTGATTTGGGAGGTTTGTCGTTAAACATATTGCTTGCTTTTACTGCCTTGAGTATAAGTTTTTTGTTCGGAGTTATTCTGGGTATCTGTCGTATATCCCACAAGCGAGTGTTGCAATACCCAAGTATTTGTTATGTTGAAATAGTAAGAGCAACACCGTTGATAATGATTATTTTCTGGTTTTACTTTTTTTTCCCAAATGTGTTAGGTAAGCCAATTTCTGTTTTTTGGAGTTGCGTTATCTCTTTATCGGTTTATGCCGCTGCATACCAGGCAGAGATAGTCAGAGCAGGGATTTTGGCAGTTTCAAAGGGACAGATCGAGGTGGCACTTTCCAGCGGCATGACACAAAGCCAGGCCATTCGATTGATAGTATTGCCCCAGGCATTCAAAATGATGATACCTGCCTTTTTAAGCTTCTTTATATCCCTGTTCAAAGATACCTCGATAACCTATGTTATTGGAATGGTTGAATTAATGCAGGCCGGTGTGATTGTCAGCCAACGCCAGCCTGATAAGATGCTGGAATCCTACCTTGTTGTTGCCGTTGGCTATTTTATTGTATGCTACGGAATGTCATACCTTGCCGGAAAACTCGAAAAGAAGTTTGGCATAATCGATTACGAGACCATCAAATTGTAGCTTTTCGTTTATTCATTTCTCCCAAAGCATTTATTAAATATGCGGTAGCGCAGCCGGTTCCTTTTTCGACCATTATGGCTTGAGGTTCGCAGTTCAGGATGCATGCCCCGCATTCCATGCAGGCGTCCAGATCTGCAACTTCCGGTTTTTTAGCCTGCAGTTCAAACACCGCATGCGGACACACGTCCATGCAAACACGGCAGCCCGTGCATTTCTCTCGATCCACCTTTAGTGTGGAAACCTGTTTTAAATACTTAAACTTTGCCATAAAAACGATTGTGTAGTTTCCGGTAATGGTTATGGTAATCGGGTACTCTCAATAATAACCGATAAATGACAACACAATTGTATCGTTGTGCTGTTGAATCACAAAAAGTTGGAAAGAATCCAGAGCATAAATCCCAGGATGAATCCAACAAGTTGAAGCCTGCCGGCAGTTGCTATCTCTTTTTTAACTCCCGATAGTGAAGCGAAGGTGGTTGACCCCGTATAATTCATCGCAAAAAATGATGACAAGGCCGGAACTAAAACCAACCAGCTTATTGATTCCAAGGGATTTAAGCTGTTCCGGAAGTAATAGATTCCAAGCACAGTGAACAGAATTCCTATTTGAAGACCTTTCAGGGAAAAACTTCTGCCGGGAATCCAGGGCAACAGCATGGAGGTAACAAAATTACCGGAAAAATAAGCGGCCACAATAAAAATTCCAGCCCTGATTCCTGATTGAATGAGCTCCCCTGCCGAATAACCGTTGGAATTGAGTCCGCTGAGAAGAAACAGGATTAACGCCAAGGCCAAGGCCATTGGAAGATATAAAACGAGTTGCATGGGAATTAATTCGGCTCTGTCCCATAGATTGAATTCAACCGTTCTCATTTCTTGGGTGGCTTTATGCCCCAATTGATTATACCTGCCGATATCGCTTGCCCTGACAGGACCGAATTTCACCTTGAATCCACTCTGACGTTTGACCTCGAATGCTGCCACTCCCGGGGCTGAAAGCATAGGCAGAATGATGGTTCGATGCTCTACCACTTCTTTCAACCGGCTGATTTCAATCCGATCAATAACTTCCTTTGTGCTAAAGGTGCCTTTGGCAGCTGCACACCAGACATTGATTCCTTTTGTGTCCAACACGAGGAGCCAACAGTCTATGCCTGTTAGCTCCTTTCTTACTTTGTCAAAGGTAAGTTTATAGTTGGCTGTCAGGTAGGCATTGGACTGACTGGTTGGATTGCCCAAGGCATAAAGGCCAGGCGCTACCATATAACTCATCCTGCTGACACCAAAGCGTGCCTTCAGTTCACCGAGTTTGTCCCGGATTTCCAAATCACCCTTAATAACAGGAATCTTTCCAACCGGTGTGTCTAAAAACCGGTCAGTCCAGCGTTCCGGATTTTCAAAATTAGCTTGCGACATGAGGCGCTTCCTTTTTACGGGCAAATTTAATGTTTGTCATTGCGACAAGCGACGGTAGCCAAAGTAAATCTGCCAAAACAGCAGCACTAAAGGCAACAGCGATCAATAACCCAAAATGGGCCATTCCCTGGTGTATGGAGATAACAAGAATGAGAAAACCAAGGACGATTATCAACGAGGTAAAGCAGATGGCCTGACCGGACTGCTTGATACTTCCGGCAATGGCTCCAAACTTGTCGTTATTTTGCTGAAACTCCATGCGGTAATGCACCAGAAAATGAATCGTATCATCTACTGAAACCCCAATCACAAGCGGAGCTATAATCAAGGTATCGGCGTCCAAAGGAATTCCCAAAAAGCCCATGATGCCAAAGGTAACCAGGACAGGAAATACGTTAGGCAGAATGGCTATCAGACCTGTTTTGACGGAGCCAAATACAACCAGCAGGATAATGGAAACAACAACCAGCGCTAAACCGAAGCTCTTAACCTGTGACCAGCTCATGTATTCAAACAATTCCATCATCAAAGCCAGGCCACCGGTAATTTCATATTCCAAACCGGAATAAGATGATTTTAACGGTGAGAAAATGAGTTCCATATCCCGGTTAACTGATTGAAAGAAATCCAGGTACTCGCTTGAGCCGTAGTTATATAAACGGACGCTAATTCTTGCCTGTCTGTAATCGTCTGTTACAAGTTGCCTGCGGTCATCAGGATTGGCTGAATCAAATAAAAACAGGGTTTGTGCCAATGCAGTTCTGTCAGAGGGGATGACATATTTGTCCTTGTCATCCCGGTTTAATGATTGGAATGCATCTTTGACACTGTCTACCAGGGAAACGGTTTTGACGACATAATTTTTGTAGTCTTTTTCCAATTTGCTTTGCATTTGATCCATGGCGCTCAGTACCTTTGGGTCTTTCAGAGCGTCGGGACTTTTGAACTGCAAAAAAATCTCCATACTCTGTGTTCCTGCCATAACCTTATCAATCAGACGGTGAGCAACGGGTAGGGCAAGGTCGTCCTTTACTATATCTACCATGTTGGTGTCGACTTTGATTCTAGTCATCCCCCAGGCTGAAATGATTGTGACGATCAGAAAGGCGAGACAAGTACCTTTGGGCTTCTGATGTGAAAAAGGGATAAACTTTTCAAGAAATAGCTGAATCCGGACTTTGTCGTCTCCCATTGATGCTGATTTCTGTTTGTGTTTTTTTGTGAAAGGCTGCCAGAGGTCCATCATTAAAGGTAAAACTGTAATAGTTATCATGAACGCAACGATAACGCCTACACCTGCGCCGATACCGAAATACCGAATAGGAGGAATGGGAACAACCGTCAGGGAAAACATAGCGATGGAAGTAGTAATACTGGTAAGCATGCAAGCCAGACCGGATTTTTTATATACCTTTCGCATGGCGGTGTTGTAATCATACCCTTGTCTTCTAAAGAACAGGTACCCCGATAAAATATGGACAGAATCGGAAATGCCCACTACCAGGCACAACATCATAAGGATGATGATCATGGTACTCATGGTGAGTCCTGCCCAACCGATAAACCCCAGGGTAATGCCTATAGTGAGCGCGACTACCAGCAGCGGCCAGAGCACGGCGCTAAGTGAACGGAACAAGACAAACAAGACCACCAGCATCAAGGCAAGTGCAATTCCGAACAACATGCCCAGCTCAACTTCAATAACATCATGGAAAAATGCCATCAGAACAGGATTGCCCACTTTATAAAACTTCAGATGTTCCGAATATTTTGGTTGAGAGATCACTTCTTCAAGGGCGCTGGTAAAGTCAGCATATTCCAGCATGCTGTGGGACTTGAATTTAATCTTTTGAAATTCCTGAGAAATGTTTTCTGAAATTGATGATTCGTCAAAATTCCCCTCTTCCGGAATTGCTTCAAAATCGGTGCGAAGGTAAATTCCTCCGTATCTGGAGTCTTTCGACAAATACAACAGGGGATAATCAGGGTGATTCAAAGCCTGGTTTCTGACTTCTTCCTGCTCCTGCTTATTTAATGGCATGCGGTCTTCAATAAATGGATCGGAAACCAGTGTATCGTTTTTTCCCTGAAGGTATTCGACATTTACAATTGTTGTGACTTCCACAATATGATCCAAAATCGATCCCTCTTTACTTGCTATGCCCCCTTCATATTCCGTCAAGTCTTCTTGGATACCTTTTACTGCGTTTAGTGAGTCGTTTGAAAATATATCTCCATCTTTGGCCTCATAAACAATATAGACTCCGTTATCCCCACCAAAGGCTCTCCTGAACTCGGTATACAGCTCAACTGTCGGATTGTCTTCAGTGAAAAAAGACATGGCGGACATGTCAACTTTCAAGCGAGTGATTCCGGAAACCATTGCCAGTGTAAAGATGGTGAATATTGCTAATACTTTAAAAGTATTCGGTCGCAATTTCTCCGGAATGGTTTCAAAATTGATTTTTCCCATGTTACCCCCTCAGCCCAAGCTAATTAAATAGTTATAGGTTTAACAGCGGCCTTGGATCTCAAGAAAACCCTGGCGGATCAGGGTGGATTTTAGTTTGGCCGCTAACTCTTCAGTGGAATCTCCTTCCAAAAATTTGCATTCGCGAACCCGGTTAGAAGAAGATTCAAGTTGAATGCAGGAATATGCCGAATCCAGTTTAAGATTTAAATCGCCAAGTGACAGATAACGAATCGGTTTTTTCCTGGCATCTCTCATGGCAGTGACTTTAGCCGATCTAATATTGCCGGCTTCAAAACTCACGGTGACCAATGCCGGCATCAATCCCTTCAAAACTTGGAAACCGTCTGCTGTAATACGTTCCACGACGATTCCGTGATCATCAATCTCAATGTTGCGCGCCCAGGATGCTGCCGGAATCCCAAGTAGTTCTGATAGAGCCAGACCTGTACAACCCGCATTGGTGTCGGCTGCCTGCAGACCGGTCAAAACGAGATCAAACTCAAACATTTTAATCGCTTCTGCCAGAACCAGCGGTGTTGTTCCGGTGTCCAACTGCATCTCTTGCGAATCAATTAAAACCAATTCATCGGCCCCGACAGCAAGTGATTTGATCATGATCGCATCAGACATTTTGTTTCCGGTTCCCACAACGATGATTTTCGTGCCCGGATGGTTGTCCTTGATGCGTAGAGCTAGTTCCAGGGCACTTTCATCCAGAGGATTAAGCACTTGTGATACGCCCTCCGCGGTGACTTTAAGGTGCTTTGTATCTATTTCAACAAATGATGAATGTGCCTCCTGATCCCTTACTTGTTTGATACAGACAACAATCGTTAGTTTTTTTTTCATGAATCTGCTTAAGAGCTTTGGTGGTCTAAATCTTTGATTAGTGCGGAAAGAATAGATTTATAGTCCCCAACGACGCCGTAGTCCGACACCTCGAAAATGTAGGCTTTGGGATCATTGTTAATTGCCAGTATCATGTCGCAGCCATTAATACCAGCAAGATGTTGGAAAGTGCCTGAAATACCGATCGGAATGTAAAGCTTTGGGTTGATTGACTTTCCCGTTATTCCGATTTGCCGGCTGGATTGAATCCAGTTTGCGTCACAAGGCGGTCGGCTTGCTCCCACGGTTCCATTTAAAATTTCGGCAAACCGACCAAGCAGCAAGAAGCCGTCTTTTCCCCCGATACCACGCCCACCACCTACAACTATCTCAGTATTGTTAAGATCTTTTTCATCGGAAGAGTTTTGATTATGTTGAATTTGTTTCCAATGAGAATGATTGGTTTGAAATGGTACATCCAGGTTGATTATTTCGGTTTGTTTATTAGCATTCTGCTGATACACAGACCTTATTCCCGGCGGAACAGTCAAAACCTGGGGACTTTTATGTATATTATAAGTGGCCAGGGCCACTCCACCTTCTATCGGCTTAATCGCGTGTAACTGTTTTTTTTCAATGCGCACATCACGAACGTCGGTTACCAGCCCACCGTCCAGGCGTTGGGAAAGTCTGGGTGCAATGTCCAGTCCCCAATTTGTATGTGGAAACAGCACCACCTGTGGATGGCAAAGGCTGAAAACTGTTTCCAGATAGGCAAGGTACCATTCGGGTTGGTATCCGTCGTTGGCAGGTTTGGCTACATAGATTTTTTCTGCACCACATTTCCGGACAAATTCATGATTGTTGTCGGCAGCTGCTACCACTACATTGAGTTTGAACTTGGATGCTATTTGTCTGGCGAGTTCGCACATTTCCAAACCAAGGGATTCCGAAGAGCCTGGTTTTAGAGAATCGCAACAAACAATGACGTTTCGTCTTTTGCCGGCAGATCTAAAAAACATATTAGTTTTCTAAATGATGGGTATCTGTTTTTACGTCCCGGTTTTGTTTTCTAAATGTTAGCATTTGCCTGATTTTCAGTAGCAAAAGTATCCATGCTTCTTTCTTGGATGAGATCCCCAAGGGACTTGACCACTGCCGAATGGCATCTTTTGATAAAGCACCGCTCAACGGGCTTAAACTGGACAATTGCTTGGGATCCAACCTAAAAGAAAGGGTTCGAATCAAGGACATAACCGGCTTTATCTTGTCGAGGGCGGGAGAAGCCGCCATAAGTTGCCCTCCGCTTCTAATTATTTTGATTGCGGTGTTCAATGGAAGACCGCGAACTTTTGCTTTGGGATCTTTCCGTTCAATGCGAGTCAAGTTCATGTAAAGCATGGTGTGACCACCATCTTCCAGAATACACCAGGACCCTTCCGGCCCGTCATTCAAGACTTCACCTTTTTTTTGAGCCTTGATTTTAGCTGGTTTACAGATTTTTTCATGGGTTTGGAGCGTCGAATCAATGGAATAGTGGCTTACTGCCGGCAAAGGTCCGATGGTTCCCATCATGGGCATAATGACTGCTTTGGAGGTATAGTCCTTCAAGTGAAACAACTGGGTTAGTGCCTGTTCTAGTCGGAAATGTAGATAATCTGCATCAAAACCGTTTGGAACGGGAAATTCATTGAATCCAAAATAAATACTGGCGTTGGTTTCTTTGGAGATTTTGTTGGCACATTTCTTACAATAATCCATATGCGCCTCATTCTTGGCCATTAGAGAACCTAACCAGATGCCATTAGGCATGAACTTGCTGTATGTCTCCGACCTTCTTAAATCTGCCCATTCGGATTTCGAATCGGCTAAAATTGCTTCCAGTTTGGTTGCGCTTAGTTTGCCAAAACTGTCAAAAATTTCTGATTCCCCAACTGAATAGAGACCGTTGGCCTCGTCAGCCGAATTATCCCACTTTAACCAAATATTAATTGCCAGATCTCCTTCGTCGATTTCGAACCAGGGAGCCGCACCACCCTTCTTTAATAATTTTGGGCCATGCCAGGGGTAAAGCTTGATTCCAGCCTTGGTAAACACTCCCCTTTCTCCAAATGCACCAAAAGCACCTCTCATCATGCCAAGCAAACTGGGGCCGGGGCCGTCTCCGGAAAACCAGCCTGCCTTTGGAAATTGGGAGGAACCCAGTTTCATAATTTTTCCGGTAGGCAATACCCATTCTATTGACATAGCGTTACGTTCATTGAACCCTCTTGAAATACCGCTATCACCTTCGCCGGAAACGCTGGTGACAGACGCTAACGGGGAGGTACTGGAACCGGCATCTGTCATATGAGGCGCCCAGCCGTATTTAATACACTCAATAAACAATTCTCCCTGGGTGACTCCCGGTTCAACCAAAGCGTACCCATGGTCTTGATCAATCTCGATAATTCTGTTCATGCGAGACAGATCAATTGTGAGTGATCCCTCATTCATTGGAAATGCAAAGGGCATCTGGCCTGTTGAATGGGCTTTGTATTGAATTCCATATTCATTGCAGAGCTGAAGAATACGGCTCACCTGCCCTGTTGTATCAGGAAGAATAACCGCACCGGCTCTGTTCCACCACGGACTCACTCCCAAGCCCGGGCGAGGTACCCCAAAAACGGTTGCATGAGCTGCGTAGGAGTCCAAAATTGCCGGATCCCTGCTGATATAGTCCTTTCCAACCACATCTTCCAGTTTTCTATAAGCTTGCGACATAAACGTCATATTCCTCCCCCTCCGAAAAACAGATCCGTGATATCGACAATTTCAATGGATTCGCCATTGACATCAGCGGTCTCTTTCAGGATTGATTGGCACCAGCCGCAAGCTGTTATGATCACTTCTGCATCAATCGATTTCGCTTCCTCAATTCTTTCCCGGGCTGTCCACTTGGCAAATTCGGGAAATACTTCGCGAACACCGGCACCCGAACCACAACACCAGGAATATTCCCTGATGCGCTCCATTTCAACGAACTCCAGTTCGGGAAATGCTTTGATCACATTACGTGGTGGGTCATAACAGCCATTGATTCCGATTTTCAGTGGTTTTTCCGGCACCGGTTCATAAATATGAGATCCGGTGAGTTTCCATTCTCCGTTCCAGGGGGAAACTTGCTCTCCCTTTCGTCCAAGATGGCAAGGGTCATGATAGGTTACCTTCTTCTTTTTCTTTTTTTTCGGTTGAATTGTTCCTGCATCAAGACATTTTTCCAGGTATTCACTGATATGGTAAATTTGGATGTTATCGATGGGGGTGCTGGCCTGCAAATACAGGTTTTTAAATGTTCCGTAACAATCTCCGCAGGCAGTGATGAGTGTCTGTGACTTGGATGACTTGATACGAGAAACTGTATCCTCAGCAAAGTTTTTTAATACACTTTTGAATCCAAGTTCATATGCCCGACCACCGCAACACGATTCCGTGCTTTTAAAGATGCCTACTTCCTTGCCTGACTCCCGGATCAACTGTACTGCATTTCGTATGGTGCCCCATTGCTGTTTATGGTACGAAAACCTACATCCCGCATGAAAAATAACGTCCGCTTGTCGGGTGGGATCGTCGAGATTAATCAAATCGAGTCCATTCGACCAATCTGAACGTTTTTCCCTGGATTGCCCAAAGGGGTTGTCGTTTTGTTTCAGACTGTCAATTAAAATCATTTGTTCAGGCAGGATATAGCCAGACTCGATAGCCCGCATGCGGAGTTCGAGAAAAATTTCCTCATGGTCGCAAAGCAGAAAGTTGTTAGGTCTGCAGGACATCTGGCAGCAACCGCACATATGGCAATTGTAGACCACCTCCTGCATTTCCGGTGTCCAGTTATCAAGTCGACCTTCCAATAGAGAAAGGGCAATTTCGATTTTGCCGGATGCTGAATAGGCGTGAAATTTTTTGTTATCGGCTGAAGGGCATCCACGGGAAAAACGTCGACTTTGCATGACCGGCCAGGGAATGAACTTACAATGTGAACACCGGGTGCAGCTTTCCAGCTCGTATTTGTAATCAGCTAGGGACATAATCTGGTTTGGAGAATTGAAATTGACCGGTCTGCAAAATGCCGTTGGGGTCAAACATATTTTTTAGATCACAGAGTTGTCTGGAAATCTGTCCGGAGTGGGAATAAACATATTCCGCCGTGATGCCGTTTGGCCTCGAAAAGAAAGCCCCTTGCTGCATCATCACTGTTGTGGCTTCCTTGACCAATCCATCAATCATTTTTTTTCCGGAGCCTTCCGAAGCAAGGCAGTGCAGGTTGAATTCGAGATGACAACAGGAGCCTTGCCTTTCAGGCTGAATATAAACGCCCAATTGCGATAAAGGAAAATTGTGTTTCTCGATTATTTTCTCCATGACACTGACAAAACCTGGAGATTTGCGGATAGCAGTCTGAAAAAACACCTCTTTTGAATGAGCTGATAACCTTATTTTCCAGTAAGGGTCGGCGCTGGATGTTCTGATTAAACAGTTGATTTTGTCCGGTGCAATTTTGTTCAGCGAAAAATTAGACCTACTAATCATATTTTTAAATTCGGTATTCTTATAGGTGAACATGTCACTGGGCAAGGCACCGGTTCCGGTTATGGAAAAGATTAATGTCCATGAAGGTAATGAATAGCTGAGGTTCAGAATCTCTTCTTTATCCTGCTCCAAAAGACAGGCCAGGTTTAAAGAATTAAGAATATAGATGTCATCTGCCAGGCGTGAATAAACAAGCTGGTGGGTCAGTTCAGCAAGATCTTTCAGATTTTGCCCGCTTACACTGAAGACTTCTTCATAGTCAGGTAGACACTCGCACCTGATGGCCGCCCATGGGCAAATCCCCATTGCACCCTGGGCTGCGCTTCCAAGTTTTTTGACATTCAGGGTCAAAATCCCAAATGGATGTTTGTGAGCGTAGCCTCTTTGTCGTTGTCTTTTTTTTGAACCCTTCAGAGTCCCTATTTCACCAGCGAAAAGGGATTCCCCGCTACCCTGTATCATTTCGAGGCTGGTTATAGGATCCATTGCATCCCACTGAAACCTGGGAGTGGTGAGTGCTTCTCTTTCCCAGTAACAGGCAAGAACAGATTTGTTTTGCTTGGGCTGTAAAGGGGCCATGGTTCGGAGTCCTTTCCGGGCCAAGGCTGGTTGAAGTTGCTCAAAGGTAACTCCGGCTTCTATAACGGCAACACGATTTCTGCGATTGATCCATTCAATCTCTGTCATTGATTGCAGGTCGAGGATTACAGATTTATCATTTCTACACGGAATGCCACCTCTTTGCCGCGGTCCGCCTGAACTTACAGGAACGAGGGAGAACGATTCCTTGTTGGCAAGATGAATAATACGTTTGACTTGTTTGTGCGAATTGACTTTGACTACCAAAACCGGGCGATAGCCTTTCTCTCCGGAACAATCTGTTGCAAAGCCGTCCAACAGGGCAGGATCATTAAACACGGATTCGCGGCCGACAATCTTTTCGAGCTTTCGTTTAATGGTCTTCAAAAGAGCCTCGTTTAGTTGTGAATCAATTCTTTCGATTGGTGTTTTTTGACTTCCTGGGCAGCCATGAAAGACATCACCTCGTTATTGAACTCCTTATAGTGGGTCAGAAAAGGGAAATGCCCAGCCTGGAGAAACTCCAGGTATTGGCAGTCTTGAATATTGGCGTACAGGGTTTGGACCTCCTTGGGATTGTATTGATATTTTTTAAATTCATCCTGTTTTCCGGTTACAATAAGCGTGGGGCAACGAATATTCGATAACAGGTCCAGTGTCGAGAAATATTGAAACTGAATCATGTAGCGCCTGGCTGCCTCATGTTCGATCACCTGGGCGGTAGATAACAGTTTTAAATAGCTGTCACGACTGTCCAGAATTGATTCCGAATCAGTGCACTGCATGACGTTTTCGATATCCTGCCAGCAGGATCTGGTAAAATTGGAAAGCGATTCTTCAATCGACTCGGTGTCGTAATTCTTGCTTCTTATTTCATAACCACAACCGGTGAGAGTCAAACTCCTGACGCTTTTGGGGTGCCGGGCTGCCAGTGCCTGCCCCACCAAACCACCCAGGGAATTACCGACAATGTGGAAGCCTAAATCGAGCCCAAGACTATTCAATACTTCGACAATATTATCTGCCATTGCTTCCAGGCTACATCGGGCTAATTTTTGACTAAATCCATGTTCCGGCAAATGAATTACAATGACTTGATGAGTGGAAGACCAGGCTTGCATTTGAAAGAACCAAACGGGAGCTGTCATACAGAACCCTGGAATTAGAACAACAGGACTACCCTGGCCGCCTGTTATAATTTCTGTTTTCTGATTGGCTGCATTGCCCACCAGTAATCGAACTTGGTTATCTTTTTTACCGAGGAGGGAATCAAGATAATGCCTGAGCAAGCTGTTTTTTGACTTATGAAGTCGCTTTTTTTGCTTCTGTCTGGAGATGTAATTGTCCAGGTGATGCTCACCGGATAAACTCCTTTCAACATCAATGATTGTGAATAATTCCGTATTATCCACCCTGTTAACATTGTTCCGGGAATCAACCAATTCAAGATAATTAGGATCCGGAACCTTCTGCAAAGTTACCTCGGAATCCGCCCATGATTTTCCCAGGTAGAATGTGCGGATCATGTTGTAATACTGTCCTATCAAATGCTCCGAAAACAGACGGATTGAAGGAAACTTGTAGAAAAAGTTGGGAGCGACCTCAATTTGAAAGGTGGAACTGATTTGGTTGGACAGATCTACCACGTCGACGGAACCTAACCCTGTTTCGACTAAATCACTGTCAAGGCTGATATCACTTGGCTTCAGCTTCAATATGCCTGCAACCGTTAAGAGGCAGTCATGTTGCAGTCGATCCAACAGTTCAGCAATTAATTGTTGCTCTTTTTTGGAGACATTCTCGTTCAAACCGAGATTTTGGTTTGATTTCTTTTTGAAAGCTTCTGGAATGGTCTGGTCTGCTTCATTGCCGGCAGTCAGAACGGAATCATCTGTTG
>JAKSDL010000862.1 GCA_022360105.1 Pseudomonadota bacterium | reverse complement strand
CTACCAAATTCTTTAATTTTTTTTACAAATTAAATGGCCATTCCGGAATCTAAATTAAAAAGATTTTTATAATCAGCTGTATGAGTAGGAATGATCATATCAAATCCCTCTTTATTTATATTCGTTACCCAATCCTTTTGCAAAAGCTTATCCTTGTTATAAGCAATCGATGAAGAAAACACGCTGCCATTTGATTGTATAAGATATAAATCTGATATGCAAGAAAAAGAGCGCTTTATACTCTCAAGCAGTTTTTCGGTCTGCTTTATATTTGCTATACTCTTATTATCACTATTATTATGAAACAGCTCGTAATTCACGATGATTTCTATAAGCTGTGTCTGTGCAATATCTGTTTGATTTAGAAGATAGTCAAGCTTTTGCCCGACTTGCTTTACAAGTTCAGTTTGATATAGCTTAACCTTATCTTCAATAAAATTATTCATCCGGATAAAGTAAAAGACATTTAAAATAATGATAGGGAGAATACCTACTGCAATTAATGCTAATAAAAGATCAAATTTTATACTGCGATTGGATATTCTTTTTTTATAAGGTTGAATCAATGAATAAATTTTTTTCAGCATATGTAACATCCTAACTCTGATCTGCTTAGTTTTTTATTTTTTCCTGCTCTAGCTTTTTTTGAACATGGTCAACAAACTCCATCGGTGAAATCATTCCGGCAAACAATTCATCCAATGCATTTTTATAAGTGTCAAAGGAGCTTGCAGCCGGAAAGGTTGTAATATGGGCAGGCAATAATTCCAACCCGTCTGTCGCCTGTAAAACCTTCTGTATGATTGTACTGGCTAATGAAATATCCAGTTCTATTTCTTTTGTTATTAACATACCGGAACGAAAGAGAGCTGTGAGCGTTTCATCCGAAACAATAAAATCTGCGAAATCAACGAGTAGCTCTTTTTTGTCAGGATTAAAAAAAGAGGATTTATTGAGTACCAAGCCATAAATGGCAGAGCCATTAACAAAGGTAGAGGGGTCTTTAACTGCATTCGGCATTTTGGGGAATGGAATAACCACAGAATCTTCCTGCACTTTAGGACTCATCTGTTCAAGCACCCAGGGGTATGTATAGCACATGGCTGCCTTTCCCTGATTATATAATGCAAAAGACGGCTCCCATCCTCCAGAGGAATAAGTATCTGACGGGAAAATGCTGCTCTTTCTCATATCATCAATGAGT
>JAKSDL010000049.1 GCA_022360105.1 Pseudomonadota bacterium | reverse complement strand
GAAAAGTTATACTGATATTCAACTGGGATTGAAAGACAGCCTGGCTTCCAGCATAGAACCCTGGTTGTGTTACTATTGCGGGGACTGCTCCAAGCAGTGTCCCAGGGATGCCAACCCCGGCGAGACCATGATGATTCTGCGACGCTATTTGACATCTTTGTACGATTGGACCGGTCTCTCCAGAAAATTCTATGTCTCCCACTGGTGGGAGTATATCGCCATCATTCTGGTGGGGCTCGCAGTTACGTTGTTGCTGACGGTCGTTAATCCCAATGGCATTGTGACAGAGTTAACGAGCAGTGGCGGTGTGCAGATTAATAAAATGTTTCCGGTGGAACGGGTTCACCTGGGTGACACTATCATGGGTCTGTGTATTGGAGGGCTTCTAATCAGCAATATCTTCAGGATGTACTATTTTATCGTTCTAAAAGATAAAAGCGTGAAAATACCGCTTTTGGCTTATGTTACCGGTGTCAAGGATTTGATGTTGCATTTTGCCACCCAAAAGCGGTTCAAGGAATGCGACAACCGGACATACTGGGGTATACACTGGATCTTAATGACCTCTTACAGCCTGATGTTTGGTATGATCATGTTTTTCCTGCCCTGGTTTCAGACAGAAGAAGTACATATCTGGTATCATCCCCAAAGAATGCTGGGATATTATGCCACGTTTGGTCTCATGCTGGGGATTATCTACTTTTTTGTTTTGCGGATTCGCAAGGAAAACGAAGTTTCCAAAAATTCTCATGTTAGCGACTGGATCTTTTTAATCCTGTTGTTTTTGTCCACCCTGACCGGGATTCTGTTGCATTTTTTTCGAATTAACGGTTTACCTGTGGCAACTTATTACATGTATGTCATACACATGGCGGTTCTGGTTCCCATGCTTGTGGTGGAAGTTCCTTTTTCCAAATGGTCGCATCTCGCCTATCGACCGTTCGCAATTTATTTTTCCCAATTAAAGAAATCGGCTTTGTTAAAACAGCATTCCGGATAATACAGAACTCAAGCTATTGATATGGAAAAACCCAAAATTGGTGTTTATGTGTGCTGGTGCGGAAACAACATTGCAAAAATGGTTGATGTCGAAGCAGTAGCCGAAGAACTGAAAGATGTTCCCAACCTGGTTGTGTCCAAGGATTATAAATACATGTGTTCCGATCCCGGACAGGACATGGTTGTCAAGGATATCAAGGAAAATAATCTGGACAGGATTGTGGTTTCTGCCTGTTCTCCGCGCCTTCATGAAGCAACATTTAGAAAAACACTTAAAAAGGCAGGATTGAATCCCTACATGCTGCAAATAGCCAATATCAGGGAACATGATGCCTGGGTGCATACGGATCGGGAAAAGGCAACCTTCAAAGCCAGGGAGTTGATCAATGCAGCCATTAACAGAGTATCCTACCACGAACCCCTTGCAGAACGACTGGTGGACATTAACCCGGCCACCCTGGTTATTGGAGGAGGTATATCCGGTATGTCGGCCGCTCTTGAAATCGCGGATACGGGCAAACAAGTATTTTTAGTGGAAAAAAGCGACAAACTCGGAGGTCAACTGGCTGATATTGACTTGATTTTTCCTTACTTCAACAGCAGCAGGCAGAAGATCCAACCGCTGATAAACCAGGTTGAGAATCATCAACATATCGAGATCTACAAGAAGGCACAGGTCAGCGAAATTTCCGGATATATCGGGAATTTTGAGGCTCTTGTCCAGGTCAACAGTGATGAATGTACTTTGGAGTTTGGCAACATTATTGTGGCCGTTGGACTTAAAACCTGGGATCCCGGCCCCATCAAAGAATATGGCTATGGAACCCTGCCGGATGTGATTACCTCTGTAGAGTTTGAAAAAATGCTGAAAAGCGGACAGATAGTCAAAAAAGACGGAAAGGAGCCTCAACATATTGCCATCATACATTGCGTTGGCAGTCGAAACTCCCGGTACAACAACTATTGTTCGCGTATCTGCTGCACGACCGCACTAAAATACGCAAACCAGATTCGTTCAGCCTTGCCGGATTCCAACATTTATGAATTGTACGCCGACATGCGATCGATGGCGAAAGGCTGTGAAGAGCTTTACACCATCACATCCCGTAAGCGGGTTATGTTTTTAATGTTTGACCAGGAAAACGACCTTCCCCGAATCAAAAAGGCAGATCCGGGGGATACAGCTGACATGGTGATTGAGTTGAATGAAGTAAGAACGCGCAAACAGCTCGAAATACCTGCTGATATGGTGATCCTGATGACGGCCATGGACTCAAGAGAGGAAACTCAGAGTGTTGCCCATGCCGCCGGTGTAAGTCTTTGTGGGAATAAGTTCTTTATTGAAAAGCATCCAAAACTCGATCCGGTCGCCACTACAACAAGCGGGGTTTACATCGTGGGCAGCTGCCAGGGACCCAAGGAGATTCCCGATTCCATCGCACAAAGCCGGGCAGCGGCAGCCAGGGTGCTGGGTACCATCCACAAAGGAAAGGCGTCTGTTGAAGTGACAACAGCATTTGTTGAAGCTTCCCGCTGCTGCGCTTGTAAGATGTGTATCCCGGTCTGTCCCTATGTTGCAATCAGCTTTAATGAAAAGAGAAATATTTCCGAGATCAACGGTGCCTTGTGCCAGGGTTGCGGGGCCTGCGTGGCGCTTTGTCGCCCCAAGGCCATCGACATAAAGGGATCATCCCAGATGCAGGTGATCGCTGAATTGGATGCTTTGTTTTTTCCCAATTAGTACCTGAACGGAAAATCGCTAAACCCTTATCCAGCCTTGTGCCAGATGCTGGAATTTAACTTGAAGATTAACGTGCTGTCAGCTGTCAGCTTCGCTTGATCCACAGCGATAATAATTAATGGGAATTGTAGGATGGGCAACTCGTTGCCCATCAACCGGACTAATAGAGATAAAGATAGGGCTGATGTCATTCGCTACGCTCAGGATGACACACAATCCCTACTCTCTTGACAAAATGACATAAAGGTAGGGCCTCCCTGCCGTTTGTAAACAAAATGATAAAGCGTTAAAAACCCAAAAATAAATGCCATGACCGACTTTCAACCCAAAATCGTAGCTTTTGTCTGCACCTGGTGTACCTATGCGGGGGCTGACCTGGCCGGGACCAGCCGCATCAAGTACGAACCCAATGTTCGTATTATTCGATTACCGTGCACAGGAAGAATTGATTTTATGTATCCCTTGAAAGCCTTTGCCAATGGTGCTGACGGCTGCATTATCTCAGGATGTCATCCCAATGACTGCCATTATGTGTCGGGGAATTTTCATGCCAGAAGGCGTTGGATGGTTTTTAGAGAACAATTGGATTTTATTGGGGTGGATATCAGACGGCTGTGCTTTTCCTGGGTTTCTGCTGCAGAAGGAGCCATGTGGGCTCATGTTGTCAATGACTTCACAAAGGAAATCAACGAATTAGGTCCGTTTGGAGATTATCGGAAACTCACACAAATGGAAGCAGTGGACGCAGACGTTAAAATCGATAAGATCGCCTCGGAATTAATCTAAACAGGGTGCCGATTCGTTTAAAACAATTGAAAATCCTGAAATGAGATGACTGACATGCTACAAGAAACAGCAAAAAACCTCCTGCTTAATGAGGAGGTTGATATAGTGATTGGCTATGCTGAAGGCAGCGAGGGGCTTGTCCGGGCCCATTTTGCCCGAACGGTGAACAGTACCGGGGATTTCATCTATGATGAAAGATGTATTCAGAACCTGGCTGTTTACCTGGTCAAAGGCGAGGTTAAAAAGCTGGGGAAAATGGCTGTTTTTGCCAACCTTTCGACCATCAGATCCGTTTTGCAGGTTGCTTCGGAAAACCAATTGTCGGAAGAGGACCTGCTGGTTTTGGCTTTGGAAGGCTCAAATGAAATCAAGGTTTTGAAAACATTTGAAGAGCTAAAACAATATGTGGCAAGCCGGGACTTGGGAATTTCCGAAGATGATCAGATATTGCTTGAAAAACTGGACGGGATGAATCGGGAAGATCGCTGGCAATACTGGCTCAACCAGTTTTCCAAATGTATTAAATGCTATGCCTGCCGTGCCACTTGTCCCATGTGTTATTGCGGACGATGTCAGACAGATTTTAACCAACCGCAGTTGATAACCGTTGAGGCTACTCCCCTTGGAAATCTTGAATGGCATACCATGCGGGCAATGCACCTGGCAGGGAGATGTGTGACTTGTGGTGATTGCGGCAGGGCCTGCCCCGTCGGGATACCCATTCATTTGTTGACCGTAAAGGCAGCGCAAACAGTGAAACGATCCTTTGATGCTGATGCCGGTACTGATGCGGAAATGCCATCTGTCATGTCAACATTCGAGAAAGACGACAAGGAAGATTTTATTAAGTACGAATGAATAGCTCATGGCTGGAAACTAGAAGATAACCGATTGATAACAGATAGTTACCAAATACAAGTGTATGAATACTGAAAAAAAATGGATAACGCCATCCTCACTGGATCGGCTCATCGGCAGCCTTGTTAAAGATCGTTACAAGGTATTTGGACCGGTCAAAGACGGGGATCAGATAGACTATTCGGTAATTGGCTCGTTGGCGGAAACTGAAAAAGATTATGTCACCACTAATCAATCCGCGAAATCACTCGTTTTCCCAAAATATGAAGGTCTTTTTCAGATGATCAAGGATAAGGGAAGTATCAGCCTGATCAGTAAGGAACTTGAAAAACTACCTAACGTCATCCTGTTTGGCAGCCGCCCCTGTGATGCCCGGGGGATTCTTGCGCTGAATTCCATATTCGATGGTGACATCAAAGACCAGATATACCTGGGGAGGCTGGCAAAGTTGACGACAATTAGTGTTTCCTGTGTCAAACATGATGAAACCTGTTTTTGTACCTCCCTTCAGTCCGGACCTGGCGATACCATGGGAAGTGACCTGCTGCTGACACCGGATGGAGATAATGGATTCCTGGTTGAAATTATTACTGAAAAAGGCAAACATCTGGTTGATCATTATCCGGATTGTTTTGAAGATGAAAAGGAACTGGATAAAGAGGCCCGGTTAACAAAGGTTCCGGTCTCATTCGATATCAACTATATTGCCGGTAAACTCAAATCTAAATTTGAAGACGATATCTGGATTGAACAATCGCTCCGTTGCATTGGTTGCGGAACCTGTGCTTATGTCTGTCCAACCTGCGGATGTTTTGACATACAGGATGTCTCAACCGGTGAGAGTATGCTGAGAAGGCGTAGCTGGGACTCTTGCGGATATGACCTGTTCACCCTCCACGCTTCGGGTCATAATCCAAGAAAAATTCAAAGTCAACGATGGCGGCAGCGGATTTATCACAAATTTCAATACATGCCTGAATCGGATGACGTGGTGGGCTGTGTGGGTTGCGGTCGATGTTCAAAGACCTGTTCGGTGGATATGAATTTAAAGACACATTTAATCAATTTAGCAAACGAGCTTTGAGATGAGTAATCAGAATGTTTACACTCCCTATCTGGCAAGAATCGAAAATATAACCGATGAAGCCCCGCTGGTAAAAACATTCCGTTTGAAGTTTGTGGATGAGAAGGTTCAGGAGTCATTTACCTTTAAAACCGGGCAATTTGGAGAATACTCTTCATTTGGAGATGGCGAATCGACATTCTGTATCTCTTCGTCACCAACCAGGGAAGATTATATCGAATGTACCTTCCGAGAAACGGGAAAAGTCACTTCTGCCCTGGCTATGAAGGGGATCGGTGATATCATTGGTTTCAGAGGGCCTTACGGCAATCATTTTCCCATAGACGAGTGGAAAGGCAAAAACCTGGTTTTCATAGCAGGTGGCATCGCCTTGCCGCCCATGCGAAGCGTCATCTGGAATTGTCTGGATCTCAGGGATGATTACAAGGATGTGACTATTGTTTACGGGGCCAGGTCCGTTGCGGATCTTGTGTATAAGCATGAATTAAAAGTCTGGGAAGAAAGAGACGATATCCATATGGTTACAACTGTTGATGCCGTTGAGGCAGAGACAGTGTGGGATGGCAACGTGGGATTCGTTCCTACGATACTTGAAGAGACTGCACCTTCCAGCGAAAACGCTATTGCCGTACTTTGCGGTCCACCTATCATGATACGTTTTACGTTTCCCGTTCTCATGAATTTGGGATTTACATCCGAAAATGTTTACACTACCTTGGAAAACCGCATGAAATGCGGTATTGGCAAATGCGGACGTTGCAATGTGGGGAATGTTTTTGTTTGTAAAGATGGACCTGTTTTTACGGACCAAAGACTGAACGAACTCCCGGATGAGTATTGATAAAAGCCGGTCAGGAATCACACCTGGCCTGTGAGGCATCAAATGAGAGCGGATTTGTTGCATACGGTCAGAAAAAGTACCCCGCTGGCACCTCGTCAGTTTCAAACACCTCAAATCTTTCCAGAAAATTCGGAATAAACCCGAATTTTACAGATAAGCCCCGGGCATTAAACCGGCAAATTTTGCAAAGAAGGCGAATTTAATCCCTGCCTCTCAACCCTCCTTGATTTATACAAGATCCCACAAGAAAAAAGTCAAAATGGACAACCTTTACCATTCTTTTTTAATTGAAAACCTGTAGATTAAAAGGGGTGAACAACAATCAAATTTTAGTTAAACCCATATTTTAAGTGCCACTCTCAAGGATATAGTTATGATTGCAAAAGTTAACGGGACCGTTGTTTCAGCTGCTGATGTTGAAGAAGAAACCAAAGCCATTCTAGCTCAGCATCAACAACAAATTCCACAAGAACAGCTAAAGGCGATGCTCCCGAAAATACAAAAGCAAGCCGTGGAATCCATTATCAATCGTCATTTGTTGTATGAGGAAGTGGACCGGAAGAAGATCGCTTATAATCCGGAAAGAGTCCAGGCGGAAATAGATAAAATCGCCGGCCAATTTCCTTCCCAAGCTGCTTTTGAACAGCAGTTGAGCAATCATGGTATTTCATTGGACAAGATGAAAGAAGACCTGGGTCAGCAGTTTAGGGTCGATGCTCTGATCAGGGGGTATGTGGATACAAAAAACATCCGGGTTTCGGATGACGAAGTATTAACATTTTATAATTCAAATCCGGAATCGTTTCAGTCTCCGGAACAGGTGCGAGCCAGTCATATTTTACTTCAGGTAGCCAATGATGAGCCACAGGAAGTACGAACTCAAAAACGACTGGAGATGGCAGGGATTATCGGACAAATTGAAAAAGGGGCCGACTTTGCTCAAATGGCCCAAAACCATTCGGATTGCCCAAGTAAGCAAAATGGTGGTGACTTGGGGGCATTTGCCAGGGGACAAATGGTAAAGCCTTTTGAAGAAGCAGCTTTTAAAATGAAACCGGGCGAAGTTAGCGATATTGTCGAAACTGAGTTTGGATACCATGTCATTAAGCTGGTAGAGAAGAACGAAGCACGGAAAGAAGAATTTGCTGATGTCAAAGACCAGATTACGAATCACTTGATTTCTGTGAAAGAACAAAGCGAATTTCAGGAACTTGTCAAGGAACTACGGGAAGGAGCGACAATAGAATATGCCGAACAGGCTTGATTCTTAAGTTGCCAGCCTCGCATCTTGTGATCTGTCCGACTGATGGGCAACGAGTTGCCCATCTTACAATTCTATCAAAGCGAAGGAGAATCTGGTCTTTTAAATCAAAGGCTCTAACGATTCTTTCTGGCTGCCATCCACTTCTTTATACGCTTCTGACTGATCAAACAACGTCTGCTTAAAATAGCTTATCAAATTCTGCCTATCCCCTAAGACTCATATGCTTCCTTATGCCAAAAAGGTTTATTAGACTCGGAACTTTTTTGTTTAACATACTGGTCTGGCCCAACCCGGGTCAAACGAACCACAGAAGGTTACCAATGCCGGATTGATCGATAATCGCTAGAATTGAATTCTTAAACCGGATACAACAATCCGGATGCTTCACAATTGCTCTTGTTTTAGATAGTTTCAGCCGGTACAGATGGGAACCGAATCAACAACAAAAAAAGGCTTCTTACTCCATACTTTTTATCGCACACGTCAGAATCGGTCGACAGTATATGGAATAGGCAAGTTATCAACAGGTGAATCTTTCGGCCTGGTGGATCGACAATTTCAACCGACATGTTATGTGTACCGGACCGCTTTGAGCCAGGTAGAAAATCGACTGAAATCCGCGTTTGTTCGCTGGAATCAGTCTACTCGCGTGTCAATGGAAGGCCAACCGTTGATTGAGATTCGGGCCAATACCGTAGACCAGCTTAAAAGACTGAGATCAGAATTGGAAGCTATTGGTGTACCTGTCTTTGAAGCGGATGTCCCTTTGGCAAAGAGTTTTTTGATTGAAAACCGAATTCACGGACCTCTTGAGTTGTCTGGCAATTGGCAGCCCGGCAAGGAAGTCGATTGGGTAATTTTCAATCCAAACACCAGACCAATCGATTGGGAGCCTGAACTCTCCATTCTTTCCATAGACATTGAGACAAATCGGGAAGCCACGCTGGTGACAGCTGCATCGGTAGTTGCGATGACATCCGCTGAAGCAACCAATTATGAAACCGTTCTGGTGCTTGGCAATTCACAACCCGACGACCCGGAATACGTTCAATCGCTTGCTTCGGAAAGAGAGCTTTTGTTGCAATTATCAACAATCATCAGTCAATGTGACCCTGATATCATTACCGGTTGGAATGTGATCGATTTTGATTTTAAGGTTCTGGCGGAGCGTTACAAAGCCCATCATCTGCCTTTTACTATCGGTCGGTCCAAAGATTCCTGTTACTATCAGGAAGGTAGTGTTTGGGGTGGCAGCCGGGTTGTTGTTTTTGGCAGACAGGTGATGGATGCCATGCATCTCGCCAGGTTCACTTTAACCCAATACGATGATTACCGGCTGGATACAGTAGCCCGTACTTTGTTGGGTCGCGGTAAACTTCTAGAGACAAACGATCATGATGATATGGCCGCCATAATCGAAAAAACCCGCACGGAAAACCCAAAGTTGTTTGCGGATTATTGTCTTGAAGATGCCCGCCTGGTTCTGGATATTTTGAACAAGGTGGATCTGATCCGTCTTTCCATGAAAAGATGCATTCTTACCGGTTTACCCCTGGATAATGCCTGGGGTAGTGTTGCGGCTTTTGAGTTTCTTTATTTAAGCGAGCTTCATCGCAAAAACATTGTTAATACTTTTATCAAAACCGAATCGGACTTGCAGCGGGATGCCCCGGGCGGATTTGTGTTTTCTCCGCTTGTGGGGGTTCACAATAATGTGTTTGTCTTTGATTTTAAAAGCCTTTATCCCTCCATCATCCGAACTTTCAATATCGATCCATTGGCAATGGTGATGGCAGATGAGAAACCAGGAGGCGAAGCGATTGTTACAAACAACGGCGTACGTTTTGATCGGGCCAGGGGTATCCTTCCCGAAATGCTGGACATCTTTTTTGACCGTAGGGCGGGTGCTAAGGCAGAAGATGACGCTCTGGCTTCCTACACCTACAAAATTGTTATGAATTCATTTTACGGTGTGCTGGGGACCAACACCTGTCGATTTTCGTCCAGCCGACTGGCCGGCGCCATCACTTACACCGGTCATTATTTGCTTCACTGGAGTAAGGAATTATTGGAAAAGAACCATTGCACGGTCCTGTATGGAGATACAGACTCCTTGTTTGTTGATGCTGAATTACCCGAAAATGTGTCCTACCAACAGGCTTTTGAAAAAGGAGAGGAATTATGTGAATTAATAAATTCGGAGCTGACCAGACATCTTGAAACTCGTTTTGGAGTCGAATCACGGCTGGAAATGGAATTTGAAAAGATTTATAAGAAATTGCTGCTACCGCCCATGAGAGGACAGGAAACCCGCGGTCGTGCCAAAGGTTATGCAGGGCTACTGCAGAAAAACGATACGGAGACGGAATTACAAATCGTTGGCATGGAAGCAGCGCGAAGAGATTGGACAAAACTATCACATCAATTTCAGAGAGAACTATTGACCCTGTTGTTTAATGATGCCGATACCAAAGAGATTGAAACCTATATTTTCAATTTCGTCCATGAAATCCATACCGGGACAAAAGACGATCAACTGGTTTACCGCAAAGCCCTGCGAAAACCTGTTGAAAGCTATGTCAAAACCACTCCCCCTCACGTTAAAGCTGCCCGCATGCTGCCTAATCCTCCCGGTGTTATCCATTACGTGATGACCATAGACGGGCCGCACCCTGTTAACTTGCGGTCTGCCCCCATCGATTACAACCATTATGTGGAAAAACAGATTAAACCAATAATCGAAACCATTGCCCCCTTTTGCAATGTTGACATACATGCCGCTTTGACCGGTCAACAGCGACTGTTTTAAGGAACCAGGGAAAAGGATCGTCTAATAATAGATCTTGACTATGACTGAAACGAGTGGTTCTAATATCTCTTTAAGTCATTGACAATTATGTATTCTTGATTGAGAAATTAGGATAATATGCCAGCCTTGGTTGGATAAGCCTTAATTAAGACAAATCCTGATTAATCCAAGGACGAGCGGTAGGGCGGCCCTACGTGGCCGCCGGAGGATTGGACCGGGAGAATGAACAAAATAATGTCAAGTCGGCTTGTACTATTTAACTAATTTGCTGCAAGATTTCCCAGGCTTTGCAATGTAAGAAATGATCGGCGGCCACGTAGG
>JAKSDL010000725.1 GCA_022360105.1 Pseudomonadota bacterium | reverse complement strand
CTGAGTGTTCCCTAGGGTAAATGGGTCCTGTGAAAATGGGCGACGATTTCTCGACTGTTTATTCTTGCTCATGATTTTTCTCCTCTATTTCCATGTCTATTGGTTCCGACATCTATTCCAGTTCAATGTCGTCAGTGTCAGCGCTGCTCAATTCCTTGAGTAAGAAAAAAGCTTCTCTCAAGGCCAAAGGATCAACCAGGGCACACCCGGTCCGAAAGCAGAAATCCTGCTCAGATAAGGTTTGCGTATCACCTTCTATGACATAGCATTGCTGACCGTTTTCAATTCTGGTTTCTTTGTAACGCCCGTATTTGAGCAGGAAAGCTGCCCGGAAGGGGTCGTTTATCGTCATGGTTTGAGTTTTGTTCATAAGTTCCTTTTTTGATAGATCTTCCTGATTAAGTGTTTATTACCTTTCATGAGTTTTTAATACCCTTTTTCTTGATACGGGTCCTGGGGTTATCTGCCATTGGTTCTGGTTCGAAAAGCTTGGATTCCAATGAGTTTGAATAAGAATCATGTAAGCTATTCAGTTATAATTATTAGGAGCTATATAGCTTACTGTCAAGTTAAAGTTAGATATTTTAGTAATTTGTGATAACATTCTAGTCTTGCTCTAACTCTATGATAAAGGAAAAATGAAACGTAACAGGCCGAACGTATCTAAGGACCTACCTGCTAAGATAAAGCAGTTTAGAGAGTCGAAAGGTTGGTCTCAAGGGCAACTAGCAAACGAAACGGGGATTCATATTAAACAAATTTCAAAATATGAAAGGGGTATCTCATTTCCAACCGTTGATGTTTTAATCAAGCTGGTTCAAGCGTTTGGAATAGCTCTCGACGATTTGGTTTTTGATGATAGACATGCCACGCTCGATGAGATTACCAATCCGGATTTATTGAAACGATTTGAAGAGATTGGCAAACTAGACAAGAAATCCCAAGAGGCCTTAATCACTATCATGGACGCGCTTATTGCCCAACATAAAATCAAGAAAGCTGCAAAAGACCCTTAGCTTTGAAACTATCTAATTGACTACCTTTGTTTCACTGCCTTCCTTCTGTTGTTTCTCCAATTTGATTTTCTTAACCATATATCTCATTTTTGCCGTCTCATTTTATACCCAGCATCTTTGAGTTGTAGCCAGCGTTAGCCGGGATACACCCCAAATATACCGGGCAAGCGGAACGCAGTGGAGCGTTCATAAGCTGAGTGCCAGCTTCAAGCAAACAATTGAGCGGGAATTTTTCGACGGGCAGTTTCGATATAAAACGCGGCTTTGCCGCACCTTACTTGCTTTTGGCAAGCGGCTGGGAACCCCGCCTTTCTACCAAAACGGCGATGGTGGATTTAAAAATGAACTAACCAACAACAGGAAATGTGAATCGTGCACCTAGGCGGGGAGAGCGCGACGCGAGCCAGCCAGAGGGCTGGGCAGCCAGGGATGGCAGCGGAATGCGAACGTAACGAACTAACTGGCACGTCCAGCCTCACAATCGTGAGGGCAGGACGCACGAACACCTAACAGGGGGAGGATAAAGATATGGAAATAGGTATCCTGATTTCAATTCAAAAGCAAATTCATTATTTCTAGTATCCGATTTCAACATATACCACAGGCAGTTTTTGACAAAGAGACAAAATTCAGTCTAAATTTAGTCATATTTATATCAAAAATATAGGAGGGAAATATGAAGCTGTCGAATCAAATCAAACCGATTAGTTACCTCAAAGCTCATGCAGCAGACATCATACGAAATATAGGTGTTGATCAGGAGCCATTGATTATTACACAAAATGGTGAAGCAAAGGCCATCATTCAAGATATTGAAAGTTACGAACAAAATCAGGAAACCATGGCTTTGCTTAAAATTTTGGCTTTAGGAAACCAGCAAATTGAAAAAGGAAATGTAAAAGCAGCCACTGATGTTTTTAGTTCTATTCGAAAAAAATATAAGGATGCTGATAATGTATAGCGTCCTACTGACCAATGATGCTCAGAAAGATCTGGAAGAATTGTATAACTTCATCCAAATCAATGATGTTCCTGGAAAAGCTGAACATGTATTGGATGAAATAGAAAAAGCTATTGATGGCTTAACTGAATTACCTGAAAGAGGTGTTTATCCAAAAGAATTGTTGAAACTGGGTATAAAGGAATACCGTGAAGTTTTTTTTAAACCATACCGAGTGATCTATCGGATTCTTGAAAACAGTGTTTTTGTAATGTTGATAGCTGATGGGCGAAGAGATATGCAAAGCCTTTTGAGTAGACGCCTGTTGGAAAGCTAGTTCAACTATTAATTTATAAGCGTTTACATCATCAATTTCCTGAAATTATCCAAATCCAACTTGACAATAAACTTGGTGCAAAGGGAAGAATTGATCATTACAGGCTGGATTACTTAGCAGGTTATTTTTAGGGGCAAAAAGCGGGTTCTAAGACTTCAAAAGGGTCAAGTTTTTAGGATTTATTATTTATTTACAGTTAGATAGCTTGGCACGACCCGATTTCGTATCACAGATACTTAAATTTTGAATCCATCCATCTTATTATGCTGGAATCCATCCTTGGGGGATTAACAACACAATAAAGCAAGACAAATACCGGATATTTTTGTAGTTCGTTAGGAAGTATCGAGCCTTCACTTTCCATAGATTCCACTTTCAGTAAATCCCAGTTTTTTCTGTGGATTGGTTGTTTTACTACTAATGTTCCACTTCTGTCGTTTCTCCATTTCAGAAAATGATAAGGCTCTGCATATCTCAAAGATAAAAACGATATGAAAGTAACCTTATACCAAAGAAATCTTACTGTTTGTTTCCAATTTCTTCTGACAATAAGGTTTACTAATCCTTCTAAAAAATGTGAATCAGTTTTGTATGTTTCCTTCAGAGGCTCTTTTGCAAGTTTTTTTGCATTAGGTAAGAAGGATGATATCTCATTATCAATCATATATGGTAGGAAGTCTTTTGCTTCAACATAAGGGCTTGGAAGAATATAAGGGGTATCACTGTTTTTTGTTTTGCATATATCTTCAATAAGCATTGTTAACAAAGCATCTGGTCTTCTAGTGGCATCGATCTTTCTAAAATACCAATAGACAGACAAAAATTTCGGAATTGAATTTTCACCCCACAAAAGCATTTTATTTAAATTTTTATTTAAGAACTCTCTACAGAAGTCTTCAAATTCAAAATGATTGTTTTTATCAAGTTTTTCCCACAAGCAGTAAACGCTTATTATTGATAAAATGATATTATATCGAATTCTGAAAAACGGACCATCAACTACAATATTACCTTCGCAGAGATGCTCCCTATTTGATAGTTCGAGTATAATATTTTTCATCGAATTTCTTATAGCTTTGAAACATATAGAGATTTCATTTTTAAAAGTATTATCCGTTAGGCCCCATTTTTCTATCATTCCAAAAATATATGCGCATAATATGGTCCAAGCTTCAATTATTGCAAAGTAGTTATCCTCCTTGATGAAATTTGAAAGTGCGATTGCATTTATTAAGGAGCAAGCTGTAGCTATCCTTTTTAAAGCCGATTGGGCAAGGTTGTTTTTTTTAAATGGAATTAATGACTCAAACAAAGACGCAAATAAATGCTTTGGAAGAATTTCCTTACCATTGTATAGTAGTAGCTCTAAAAGAATTTTTGTGTCTGATAGTTCGGTAGGCCAAAATTCTTCTTTTAATTTCAATGCATCACTCAATAACTCACCTCTTACAATTGTATTTAAGACTGGGAGGTTTCTAGCCTTGGAGGTTTCATTAAATTGTTCAATCGCAACAGAAACTTCTTCATTTATATATCCATTTGTTACAAGAAAGCATTTATGCTGAAGGTTACTTGTTAACGATGGATGTGAAAGTTTTTGATATATAAGCTGGTTTGCTTGGGGGAGAATTTCAGTTTGCCATTGCTTCAACGTTATATTTCCTGCTTTCAATTGAAATGCGCAGGGCACACCGTTTGGATCAATTGTTATTATATCTTTGCCAAATTCTAGAGAACAATGCCTTGTCAAGTGGATGACTGTATGTCCTTTTTGAGCAAGTAGAAAACAATATGGGACTTGAAACGATCTTTCACTGGAATTATCCAACCAGTTTTCTATTACTTTCTCTATCACGCCAGTCTCTTTTTTTTCGTTCAATCAACTCTTTGTAACTTTTTTTATAAGGTTCTTCCGAAAAAAGTTTATCAAGTTCTTTCTTTACTTTTTCTATCGGCATACCTGAAATAAACGCTGGTAAATCAGGATTTCCGAATTTGTCAAAATTTATATCTATCAATTCGATGCCTTTTAGGAGTATTTCAGGTGATAGAGGTTTCCCATCTACATCTATAGTTCGACCGGCACTAGTTATCTCTTCATTAAGCGTTTCAAAGGCATTTTTTTCTCCTTTATTTGAAAGTTCCAAGCAACTTTGTAGAATTCGGCTAAACACCTCTTTTAAAGTTAATATTTCCATTTCTTTATATTTAAAATTTGCACCAGATTCACTTCTTTTAGGCGACATTATTTGAGTGCTTCCGTCTGCTCGCTTGATTTCAACATTTTCGCACTCAACAATTATTTTTGGAGGTAATTTACCTATAACAGAATTAAATCGGATTATTGTTTCTGCAGAATGATACAAGAGTTCATGAAGTTCATTCTTTAGTTCTGGAAAGTCAGGTAGCATTTTAAACTTATATCCTCTCTGAGTTTAAAAAATCATCTTGAGCAGCGGTTTAAGCGAAGATGGATGAAGGTGACGTTGCCAAGAAACTCGGATATTTGCCCCTTCAACAAAGGTAAGTATCGTCGGTTCCAGATACTTGTTATGGAAATTTTCAGTACATCGATTAGTCATCAATTTTGATGCTCTCAGTAGTTTCTGTGCCGGTAGATTTATCAATTTTAGTCGTTGTAACAATGCCCGATTTTTCTTTTTTTTTCATTTCAATGACTGACCAAGTATCATCAATTTCTTTTGCTAGTCCAACTGCTTGGCTGGCATAGTTCCAACCTGAACTTGGATCAGTATAAAGTTTTAGTTTTGGATTGTTCAAATCGAGTTGAATGGTACTCAATGTATTGAACACATCGGCTTGATCTTTTGTTAAGACTTTCTGCTCAACAAGATATTCAGCCTTTTGTGCTGGCTGATAAGGAACTGATTTTGTGAACAATCCGAATTGTGCACCTTTCGTGATACTGTTATCAACCATTTTGTATGCTTCATTGATCGCTTCTTTATGATTACCAATCAACAATTTAGACTTTATATTCTCAGGGATTTTCTCAGGTTCAGCTGTTTTCAACTTTCCTTCATTTTTTTGAAGATAGCTATTTAATGTCGTTAACTTCAGCGATTTATGGACCACTTTAAAATTGCATTGGGTATGAAAAATATGTATAATAAGATAGCAAAATCAAATAGATACATTATTGATCTCAACCCCATATTGGAGATAATATGTCAGCAAATCATCAAAGTGGCCCACAGTTTGGTACAGCACTTGTTTTTCCAACCCTGTGCCAAAATCATTGAAACGATTAAAGAAATTATTCATTCCGAACACTTCCTCAAAGAGCATAGGCTTTCTCCTTCAGATTTCTCTAGAGATCGAAAGCTGTCCTTTTCCAAACTAATCCTTTTCTTCATCAATCTCAACAAACGATCTTACCAGGACGAATTGGATTCCTTTTTTAAAACATTGTGCGATCTTGACATTGATGAACACAAAGTTACAAAAGCTGCCTTATCAAAAGCGCGACGAAAACTGGACCATAAAGCTTTCATCGACTTAAATGTTCATCTTAGCGCCTTATTTCATCAGTATTTCTCTCTTCCAACATGGCATGGATTTAATCTCCTGAGTCTTGACGGATCAACGGTTCGATTACCTTATACAGAAGCAATTGTCGATCACTTCGATGCCTGGCACCCAAGACAGGGAGGTAAATGCTGTTTGGCCCGAATTTCCCAACTCTATAACGTCATGAGTAAATCCACTGTCGATGCTATTATCTGTCCAAAGAGTACCGGGGAAAGAGAACTCGCCCGACAACACTTTGATTGGGTCGGAGCTGATGACCTGGTGCTTTTAGACAGAGGTTATACCGCTTTCTGGTTATTCAAAACAGTGTTAATGAAACAGGCTCATTTTTGTGCCCGTGTTTCCAACACTCATTGGAATGCCGTAAGGAAGTTTTATCGTTCCGGTAAAAAAGAAAAAATCGTCACTATCAAACCAAGTTACCCAGCAATTCAGCGATGTCGAGAGCATGGTTTAGATACCACCCCTTTAACATTGCGTTTGATTAGGGTCGATTTGGACAACGGTGAGACAGAAATACTCATGACCTCACTACTGGATACGATTGCGTATCCTCAATCTGAGTTTGCTGCCCTATACCATCTCAGATGGTCCGTTGAAGAAGACTATAAAGTAATCAAACACAGAATTGAGGTTGAAAACTTCTCAGGAAAAACCGTGCACTCCATCTACCAGGATTTCCATGCAAAGATTTTCACAAAAAGCCTGACTGCTGTCCTTTCTTATCCGTTAAGGGATGTCATCAAAACCAGATTCTCCCATAGGCAATATGATTACCAATTGAATGTCACTCAGGTCTTATCGCGAATGAAAGATACAATTGTATTGTTACTCCATAAAAACGTAACTTATATCGAACAAATGATTCAAAAACTTCATAAGCTGTTCTTAACTCTTGTTGAACCCATCAGGCCGGGTCGCAAATACCCTCGGAAACCCAAGTTTAAAGGGCGTAGCTTTTATACAAGTTACAAACCGATACGTTAAGTTAACGACATTAATCGGTTATCGGTTATCGGTTATCGGTTATCGGTTATCGGTTATCGGTTATCGGTTATCGGTTATCGGTTATCGGTTATCGGAAAGTGCCGCGATGCGATTGGTGTGTCAAGATGAAATTTATATAAATACATAATTTGTTTACACAATCTGTCTGATAACTGCCCTTTTATCTGATAGCGGATAACCGATAACGCAGGGTCAAAACAAATTACTCCCCAACCGCCGGCTGCAACGTTAACTCCGATTTCGCATGCTGCCGGATTGCCGAGTCACTAAACCACCAATACAGCTTGTCTCCATCCATAAACGGTTTGATCTGATCCGTTCGATGCGGGCTCAGCAGCCGTTCCGATACTCCACCCGGTAACACGGCAGCAATTTTATCCGGATCACCCATATCGATCACCATTCTCAATGCCGCAAAAACCGTTGTATCAAAAGAATCCTGCACCTTGAATTTACTTCTGTGCAATGTTTCGGTGGAACCGGGCATGGGATAACTCCCACCACCAATCAACTGACTGCCGATTCCGGACCGACGAAGAACACTTACAAAATGAACCCGATGCAAGCTCCCCCAGGTCCAGTTTCGGGGGTTAGCGCCGTATTGTTCGGTGAGTTTATTTACGGTATTCTCCCCGGCTTTGATAACAATGTCCCTAATTGTCTCTTTCTTTTCCGGGGTTCGCTGGTCATCAAACCATTTTTCCTGCCCCTGTTCCATGGCCGTCAACAACCGCTGTTGCCAGTAATATTTATTCTGAATCATCACTGTTGATAAATGTTCCCCTATCTCATCTCCATAGGTTTCCAAAAACAATTCACACATCAACACCTGAAAAACGGAAGGAGCTATCTGTTCCGAATCGTCATGATAATTCCATTTGGAAAGGATGCCGGCGATCTCGCTTGTTTTTGGGTTTCCTTTCAGAATGGTGACCAAATAGGGCACAATTCTCAGGGCCATCAGGTTTTTCGTGTCACGTTGGAATTCCCAGTGATCATCAACGGATTTGATTTCCGGCCGGGACAACAACTCCTTGATCCGACTGTATCGCCAGGAAGGAGCAAAATGGGAGGAGTAATAATAGGGATAATCCCTGGTCACCACCGCATGGTTAGCTGTCCCCAGCCAGCCTTTCTCGGGATTGATGCTGTGGGGCATTTCCTCCCATGGAATCCAGGCCGGCCAATCCTCAGCCCCGGATTTTACAGGATGCGGTATGGTGCCATTAGACCGTGCTCGTATCGGGATCTTACCATTGGTCTGCCAGGCAATATTTCCGGATGAATCCGCCAAAACGAAATTTAACATGATCGCATTAAGTCGGCTTAGAACTTCCCGGGCTTCATAAACATCTTTTGCCAACATTAAATCAATAAATCCCAGCGATTTGCCCATGGTCTCAAATGGGGACCAGCGCAAACTGATCACCTTATTGCTTTTAAGATCATCATACATCCCGGTTATGATGGGTCCTCTTTTGGTCAGGCGAATGTCGATCTCTTCTTCCCTGAATCCGCTCTCAAAAGAACCATCCTTTATTTTAAGAGTTTCCTTGATGATTTCCAAAGGAAAGGAGCGATTGCCCTGAAGGTATTGATCTGGATTTTCGGAAAACAAGGTTTCCACATACAAATCCTGGGTATCCCCGTAACCATTGGTGACCCCAATGGCCAAATGCTCGGTTCTGCCGGCAATCATACCGGGAAAACCGGGCCCGTTGACACCAACCGCCCTGATCTCGGGCGTAATCAAAGCGATGGGATACAGGGGGCCGGGAAGAATGGTTGCCGCAATATGCGGGTCATTAGCCAGGATCGGCTTGCCACTGGTAGATGATTTCCCGTTTGTCACCCAGTTATTGCTGCCAACGCGAAGGTGAGTATCATCAGCGTAAGGAAACAGATCCAGCAGGGATTGCGTGACCACTTTGGATGATGCCATCCCCTCAATAGCCAGATCCAAGGGTTTGCCACTTGGATCATCCGGATTGAATATCAATGGCAGCAACTCCCTGGTTTTATCCTTTCCCAACTTCTCCAACAGGAGTTGAGTGATGATTTCAGTCCGCAAATTGGCAGCTGATGCCCAACCCATGTAGTATACAATCGCCATGGAGTCCGTTATATTCCATTTCGATGGTTTGAGTCCCAGCAAGGCCAGTTCAACAGGCAGTTCATCATGGCAGGTCTCAATATACGCATTAACCCCATCCACATATTTCTGAAATCGATTCTTATCTTTGTCCCCAAGTAACGCCGCATGTTTTTTCCCGTTTCTATGAAAACCGATGGTTCTCATGCGGATATCGCTTTTTTTTGCTTTTTTTCCGGTGGTTCCCCTGTCGCCCATCACCTCTGTCAAACGCCCGGTGGAAACCAATCGAACCAGTTCCATCATAAACAATCTATCCTGAGCGGTTATAAATCCTTGGGCAAAAAACAGATCATCCTCGTTTTGTGCATAAACATAGGCCATTCCGTTTTCATCGCGCAGTACCTTCACAGGTTGCTGCAATCCTTTTACATAAAGCTCCCCGTTGCGTTGGATATCATTTATGTTCGAAGTGAGCAGATTGAACCCGGTCACCAGAAAAACGATTAGCAAAAAAAGAAAAATCCATCTCCAAGAAACGCCCATATCTCCTCCAAAAGACTTTTTGAGCATCGTAATCGATCAATGTAAAAACTCGTGCTACTTGGTTTACTTGTTGAGATTGTTATATTTTGTTGTCGGTATCGTCAAACCTTTAATCTTAATGCCATTGGCTTTAAACCGGATTACTGGTAAAGATTCATCTGGGATTGTTAATTTAAAAAACTGCATCTCCACCGCATAACTTGAAGCAATTCCATGGCGGTTCCGTTTTTTCGTTATTCTGAAATAGGTATCATAATCGGGATCGAGTAAAAATTTCGTGACCGATCGCATACCACATTTTATCCATTGCTATCGACTAAAAATAACCCGATTATCAACTGAGAAAGGATAGAATGGCAAAAGAGATTGAAAGGAAATTCCTGGTTAAAGGCGACGCATGGAAGACCCAACACAGATCCGTCTATCGACAGGGGTATCTCTCCATAGATCCGGAGCGAATTGTAAGGGTCAGAACAGTCGATCAGAAAGCCTATCTCACCATTAAAGGTAAAACCGTAGGCATGACCCGGCAGGAATTTGAATATGAGATTCCACTGGCGGAAGCCATCGAACTGCTGGAAAACCTTTGTCAAAAACCCCTGTTGGAAAAAACCAGGTATCAAGTGCCCTTTGGTAATGTGGTGTTTGAAGTTGACGAGTTTCATGGAGAGAACAAAGGTCTCGTCGTGGCAGAAGTCGAGCTGGAACACGAAGATCAAAAAATCCCAAAACCGGACTGGCTGGGTGATGAAGTAACCGGCGACCCACGCTACTACAATTCGAATCTCATAACCAATCCTTACAGGAATTTTAGATCTTAGATGTACGATTTATGATTTTCAGGATGGAGCAACCAGGTTGCCAATATATATACTTTTAAATCCGAAAGCGTAGCTTTCACATTATAGAAAATCTAAAATCATCAATCTAAAATCTTAAATATTTCAGTATCCTGTAAGCTCCACATATCCATATCCGTTCACTGATTCGGAACTCACACGAACAGCACCTTCCCAATAGTTAAAACTGTGACGATGCTCCTGGTCATTTAGCAATGGAGTAACTGTAAACTCCAGGTTGAAACGCGGAATGACGAGCTTCCAGGCGGAAGGAAATACCGTGTCTGTGTGGGGGCTTTTCCAGTTATCCAGCACTTGAATACTGTACTCCTCATGAGTCAGGTGAGTTTTCTCACCGGAGGCATCGATGTAACTGCCTGATGAATAGGGGCTGATACCTCCGGCTTTGTATCGGATCTGATAAAGCATTACTTCCCTGTTGTCCTCCAGTTGAACAGAAAACCAGTCCCATCCGCTTTCACCACGTTTAAAGGCACTGGTCGACCATTCCCGATCCAGCCAGCTTGCACCCTTCACTTCGAAATGCTCTGACCCCACTTTAATGAAACCCTCCGTCGACAACCGTGTCTGGGCGTAATAGTAAGACGCATTTCCCTCGTCTTCGCTTTTCTGGCTTAACCCGTCATCACCCTGAAACACGGTTGGTTTCTCAAGGGTCATTTTTAGGTGCAGGCTTATCTGCTCCTCTTCCGCAAGCAATACGTACTCTTCCCCTTCCTTATAGACCTGCCAGCCTTCCAGCCATACCCTGTATGGCTCAGCCCGGGCACCAGCCAAACCAAGCGCCCCGCGACTGAATTTCTCAAACGAATGAAATTGTTCCTGCTGAACATCGGTTACGGCAAAATGTCCAAAATATACCTGGTTAGTACGCCATTCCGAAGCCCCCGGAACTTCTTCCGTCTGCAAAGCACGTCTGAAGATCGTGAACTGGTAACCAAAATGTCTACCGGTTTTGGTTTTTAGATTCCCCGTATAGTACCACCATTCCGTCTGAAAGCCAGGGTGCGGTCCGTAATCCCTCGGGAATGTAAACTCATAAGGATCAATCGCCCGGCTAAACTGCTCATTGGAACCGTCACCCGACATTTGGGCAATCACATCTGCCCTGAATGCCCCATTTTCAGGCTTTTGTAGTCCAAACCAAGCACCCCAGCCGACTGTGGCCACAAACAAAACCAAAATGATGATCAGAAGCTTTCCTTTTTTCATGGCTATTCGGTCCTCAGTAACTCTGCAACAGGTTTTTGCAACATGGCCACGACAGGATAAATTCCTGCCAGCAACGCTGCAGTTAACGCAATTACCAATGCTTCCATGTAGGTTCCGGGATTCAATACAAAATCGAGCGTCCATCCAAACGAGCGTTTGTTGATGACAAACACCAGGATCCAGGCCATGGCCGTACCAAGCGGAATGGCAAATAAACCGGATAACAGGCCGATAAAGCCTGATTCCGTGAAGACCAGTCGCCAGAGCTGGTTTATCGTCATGCCATTGGCCCTCAACGTTCCGATTTCCCTGGATCGCTCCAGCATGAGCGACATAATGGTGTTTAAAACACCGATAAAGGCCACCAGGCCGGCCAGAATCTGCAGGGCAATTGTTATGGTAAAAGTCCTGTCAAAGACCTCGATGGCAGCTTCCCGCAATCCTTTATTGGAACGGATAACCAGTTTATGCTTGGCTCCAAATTCACGTTCTATCTCTTTTCTAACTTTGTCGACCGATGCACCTTCCCTGATAAACAAAGACACTCCAAAGACCGAATCATCCCCCCAGAACCGGCGGAAGGTATTATCCTGCATAATAATAATTCCCTGCTCCGAAGAAAAATCCCTGAAAATACCCGCTAATCGAAATTCCTGTGGCCCCATGCTTGTTTCCAGCATCAACACAGAGCCCTTCTTCCCTTGAATACCATGCTTGAAGGCAAAAGGCTCCGAGATGAATACCCAGCCCTGGTTGAATTTTTGTTCCATTACGTGATCATCGCCGCTTCTCCAGATCCAGGTTCGTTTAGCTACATCCCTGTCCAGGCTGACAATGGAACTGTTGGCGTAGTCTCCGAAACGAATCTGTCTGGTTTGAATGGAATAAACCTCCTCCACACCGGGTAGCTGCTGAATGGCATCTTTGAGAGTATTGTCCAGCTTTCTGGATAAATGACTGGCAGGACTGATGTATAAATCAGCCTGAATGGTATTGCTTAACCAGCTCACAACGGTTGAACGAAAACTGCCCACCATGTTTCCCACCCCGATAATAACCGAGATGGCAATCATCAAAGAAGCGATCGATCCACCGGTGCGGCTCAATGAACGACTGATGTTTCGAGAAGACATTCTGCCAATGATGCCGGGAAAGATCCTGAACAAAACACCAATCACCTTCATGATCACCTTGGTTAAAACAGGCACCAACATGGCACTTCCGCAAACAATAGCCAGCAAAGCCAGGTAACTGACACCCAGTGTTGTTGTCGGCACCAGTAATAACAGATAGCCGATGACAAGCAGCAAAAGACCGGTTGTTGTCAACAAAGCCAGATTACGACTAATTTTTCTCTCAAGGCTTGACCGTCGTAATGCATCAACGGGACTGATATGAGCTGCTTCCCAGGCAGGAAATGCAGCTGAGATGACTGAGGCCAAAATTCCCAGCAGAAACGCCTTCAGAAACTGCCAGGCATTCAGATAGAAGGTGTTCACGGTTAATACAAAATAAAGATCCGAGATGGTCTGGCTGATTAATTTAATTATACTCGTCCCTAAAGCTATCCCAAGTAACAATCCCGCGAAAGATCCAAGCATCCCCCAAAACAATGTCTCAACCTGTATCAGTCCAAAAATTTCCTGACGGGTCACTCCCAATGCCCGCAAGGTTCCTATTTGAGCCCTGCGCTGAACAACCGAAAATGTAATGGTATTGTAGATCAGGAAAACCCCAACCAGCAGGGCAAGGAGGCTAAGCGCTCTTAGATTCAGCTCAAAGGCATTGGACATCTGCCTGACGGTATTGGCATTTTTCTGCACTGAAACAATACGTGCATCCCCGGAAAGATTGGATTCTATTACTGCCAGGGATTCACTGTCTTCAGGATCGACAATCATATCGATATGGCTGATCCTCTCCCCCATCACCAGTATCTCCTGGGCAGAGGAAATATCTGTTAAAATCACCCCGGAAAGGGCTTCACGGGTGAAGCTGTCGGAACTGTTCAATAAGCCGGTAATGACAACCTTTTGGGTTCCCCGGTTAGTCTGCAGATCAAGACTGTCGCCGGGATTAAGCTTTAACTCATCTGCCAGGTCCTTTGAGATCAGCACCCGACCGGGCTGCGTCAAAATAGAGACAAGTATGTCCTGGTTTGGCAAGCTTGAGGCACTGCCCAGGTAATTTCGAAAGCTGGTATCAACAAACGGATCGATACCAAGCAACTGCATGGTGCGGTTGTCATGCTGCACCAACTGCACGTAACCGCTGACCACCGGGGCGAGAGGCAGGTCTGCAACTTTCTTTTTTAACCCCACGTAAAACGATTGTTCCAGAGTGTCCGAAGACCCGACAATCTGATGTGTGGCCCTGCCGGAAATGCTTTGGGTCGATAACTGAAAAGAGCGGCCGATGCTTTCATTGGCCAGATCAACAGCCACCACAACGGCAACCCCAATCGCAATTCCCAGAAAAAGCAGGAACTTTTGCAAAGGGTGACCTTTGGAATAGCTGATACTGAGTTTGAATAAAAAAGATGGTTTCATATATCACAGATTTTAGATCCAGGTTTAATCCTATGTTAAATACTGACCTGATGATTGGTAACCAATCGTCGCTATGATTTTCAGTTATCGGTTATCGGCTATCAGTTATCAGATAGATTGTGTAAACAAATCATATATTTGTATAAATTTCATCTTGACACATCAATCGCATCGCGGCACTTTCCGATAACCGCAGTTCAAAACTGCCTCATTTTCCCATCCTGGATTCCAAAAACGGCATCTGCAACATTGGTGATATCTGTGCTATGCGTTGCCATGATCAATGTTTTTCCCAGGTCCCTGGAAAGTTTTAACATCAGATCCATGACCGCAGACCCGGTTTCGTGATCCAGGTTCCCTGTCGGCTCATCAGCAAGGATGATGGAAGGATCATGGGTCAATGCCCTTGCAATGGCTGTCCTTTGTTGCTCTCCCCCGGAGAGATTTTCCGGTGTTGCCTCCCGCCTGTCCGCCAGCCCGACCTGATCCAGAATCTGCAGGGCCTTCTCCCGATTTTCCCTTGTTCCTGCCCCATCCAGTTCCTGGATGAGCATCACATTCTCCAAAACGGTCAATGTGGGAATCAGATTGAAAAACTGAAACACAAACCCGATATGATGCCTCCGGAACAAGGTCCGCTCATAATCACTCATGTTACCGACGTTGTTTTCCCCAATCAGAATCTGCCCCTGGTCAGGGGTGTCAATTCCGCTGATCAGGTTTAGTATGGTACTTTTGCCGGATCCGCTTTTTCCCAGGATAATTGATAACTGTCCCTCGTCAAACTCCGCATTCAAACGATCCAGCACCATACGGGACTTTCCGCCTTCCACAAACGATTTGGAAATGTCTGTTAGTTGTATTTTCATAATAAAAAACCGGAATAAACCACCCGTTTTATCTTAATTACTGCTCCACCCGTGAACGTGCTTTTGCACGTGAATCTACATGAATCAAGTCAGTCATAATCGATAGCTTTAACTCACCCATTGCAAAAACTCCGCCCAACCTTATCAAAACACAAAAAAGAAAGCGAAGCTTTCACCACCCGTAAATCTAAAATATCTTTAGGGGTTAGTGGTTAGGCTTTAGTGGTTGGCAATTAAATGGTCGAAAAAAAAATCTAACCGCCTTGAAAGACTCAGAATGCCTGTCATTCCGGGCTCGACCCAGGAATCCAGATAAAACATGAAACAGAAAGCGAAGCTTTCACAACCCGTAAATCTAAAATCATCAATCTAAAATCTAAAATATAGGGATCTTCCCTATGGTGATCGCATCGGAAAAAAATACCAAATCGACTGCATTAAAAAAATGAGATTTTTTATCGGTCCAAGCCGATGAAATCATGGGAGAACTGCAATTAATTTGGAGAGTCTTAATAAGTATCAATGACAGAAAGTAAAATTTTAAGATTTTCTGAAAGTTTTATTTTAATTTTATAATTATTTTTTATTTGAAATTTTTCAAATATTTTATTTAAACAAATAAAAGTTACTTATATGAAATTATTGTATTTTAACTATTTTTAAATAAATTTATTGACAATTTGTATCTGGAAAAACATATTGTTAATCCAAAAATATCTTATCATATATTTAACGAAGATAAACTTGTAAAATCGTTGCAAAGCCTTATATTTTTACTTTGGCGGTCAAATATTTTTCATATGTTCAAAATCACAGATCATTATCCATCATCGCTAAAAGTCTTAAGATCACCAAAAAATTACCAGACACCCAAAGGTAACTTCATGAAAACACCTGACATCCGGTCGTTGATACTACTTACTTTTTTTGCCCTCACACCATGTCTGCTCTCAGCAAAAATTCCGGAACCCTCCAATGTTCTCTTTGGCACCGTCCATATCAGTGGCAAACAAATCCTGAAAACCGATTCGGAAGTGACCGTCGTTGCCAGGCTTGCCAACACCGAGATTGCCTCCTACCAGATGGGTTCCAATGCAGCTTATGGTGATCAATACCTGCTCAAGATTCCCCTGGATTCTGTTGGAAATAGAAACACTCATTCCACCCAGAAAAACGATACCATCAACATCTTTGTCTCCAATATCCTGGCTAATACGGTTACTGTCGGGGAAAGAGGGACTGTAACGGAAAGCAATCTAGCCGTGGATGCCACCGACACGGAT
>JAKSDL010000703.1 GCA_022360105.1 Pseudomonadota bacterium | reverse complement strand
TAATATTAAAAGAAAAGAAGATTGTTTAATGGCCACATCATCGAGGATCAGGTCAAGGGAGGCGGTCAAAAAGGTGCGGACAAATTTTGGAGAGTGTTTTGAGCGATTTTAATGAAGCTGGTAAGAAAAAGTGGTTTAGGTGTAAGTTAAGTACAATTTTTTGATATTCTTTTTAGCGCTTTTGACTGTATGTTTTTTATTAGATGAATCAATAATTTTTATGTTTTCAAGGGAATAAATATCTCCATTATTCATCGGATCATAAATCATGATTTGATCAATTTTACTAAATTTATATTCATAAAATTCCCCTTCTTCTAGTTTGATCCCCTTCTCATCATCTCCTATGTACAAACCACTTATTTTCTTTTCGGAGTAAATGCATTCCAATTCTGTGAGAATTACTGGCCTTCTGCCAGCATTAACAACCTTTAGATGAAAGTGGTGGTATTCTCCGGTTTTTGAATGTTTGTAAACTTTTGATTCTGTTTTAATATTTGGACGGTCGCGTAATGCAACGTAAAATGAAAGCAATAAACTAAATACTGAGATTGTGATAGCGGAAATTGATAGAATTATCTCTAGTTTCATGTTTATTTTTTGCAGCTAACGCCGGGTTTCAGTGGCCGCCTGCAAGGTTTTGGTGTTCATGAAGGATTTGCCAGAAATTTGGATATTTGACCCCATCGAAGGCCGTATGGCGGTCCACTGCAAACCCTTGTTAGCTGATGTTTAAGTAATTCTCTACCAATTCTTCTAGATCGTCGACATACTCAAAGAACATATCATCTTCCTCTTCAAATGCATCGGAGTCCGGGGATATCGTTTCTAGTATTTTTTGGCGAGTGACTCTATCTGTCGGTGTTTTGCCATCTGGAAACTTTTTAAGAGCTTTTTGAACAATCTGAGCTGTGTGTGAAGCTCCAATCATTTCTAATGCGGTAATGATTTTATCGGTATTGTCACCTGCAGAATTAAAGAAAAACTGATCAAAGCCTCCATTATTTATTTCCATTTCTAGTTCATCAACTCGCTTTTTAACTTCTTCTTTTTTCATTTATTTCCTTTGTTTAGCAACTAACGCCGGGTTTCAGTGGCCGCCTTGCAAGGTTTTGGTGTTCATGAAGGATTTGCCAGGAATTTGGATATTTGACTCCATCGAAGGCCCCATGGCGGTCCACTGCAAACCCTTGTTAGCTTTTGTGACTATTGCTTTATTGTGTACCCTATTTTTTCCATTTCATCTTTTGAAACTTTTGGATGAATATCATCTGAGGTAAAAGGTACCTCGTCAATACCTGACGAAAATAGATAATAATTGCTTCCACCATTAATCAGTTCATAGTGAAATAGGGGAAGTTCTTTGCCTATACCTGGATTGCTCATAGTGTCGTAAATAAGTATGGCTTCACTTGATTGACCATTTTCATTTGGTGCTAAGTCGAATAATGAATCAGGATATTTACTGTTTTGAATTTTATAATATTCAATATGTTTTACTAAATTATTTAAGTTAGATTGAACAAGTTTTCCACGTAGCTCAACATACACTCCTTCCTTTTTTACAAACCCCTCATAATACAATTTACCATATAGGCCAACCGTAAACAGAATACCTAAAACTCCGATTAATATAAGCTTGATTCCTCCGATTCTTCTTTTTGTAACGCCTAAGACTATTACTATAATCCCGAAAATGACACCCACCATTGGAATGAAAGAGAGAGCTCCAAGGACGTATGGTAGACATCCAATTTTTTCTACTTCTTGATTTGTTATTTCATTCATAGATTTTCTCATGCTAAAAAGCTAACGCCGGGTTTCAGTGGCCGCGTGCAAGGTTTTAGTGTTTACGAAGGATTGGCCAGGTATTTGGATATTTGACCTCATCGAAGGCCGCATGGCGGTCCACTGCAAACCCTTGTTAGCTGGATTCATGCAAACATAAGGTTAATGCCTCAGATTTAAAACCATTGAAATTTCCTGTAAATTCACGTTCTACCTTGAATCCGAATTTAAAATAGAGTGATTTTGCAGCCTCGTTGTGTTTTCCAACATTGAGGGTTATTTTGCCACTTAGTTTGCTTAAAATATGACTAAGAATTGTTTGAGCCACTCCTTTTCGTCGATGACTTGGATGGATGAACAACCAAGAAATATAATTTCCTTTGTGGCCCCCAAATCCCAAAATTGTGTTGTTTTCTTCAACAATTAGTATTTGGGACTCCTTGAATAATTTAAGATTCTTCTCATCTTTTTCTAATGGAACAATAGCGCGAAGATCCACCGAACCTCTCATTTCATCTGGTTTTGAGAGGTCATAAATGTTTTTAACATCATTCCAATCTTCTTTTTTGAATTTTCGTAGTTCCATAATTTGGCAGCTAACGCCGGGTTTCAGTGGCCGCCCTGCAAAGTTTTAGTGTTCACGAAGGATTTGCCAGGAATTTGGATATTTGACCTCATCGAAGGCCAGCTGGCGGTCCACTGCAAACCCTTGTTATGTGATTAATCATACATTGCAATAAAAGCAAACCTTATTACCATCCAAATCTCTAAAGTAAGATGCATAAAAACCGTCTTCTCTTAATCCGGGTTTTCCCTCATTCGTGCCACCAATTAACAATGCTTTTGCGTGTAAAGTGTCCACTTCGT
>JAKSDL010000920.1 GCA_022360105.1 Pseudomonadota bacterium | reverse complement strand
GTTTTCTTTGATTATAAAAATCTTATTTATAATTAGTCATTGGCGATTGATGATTCAGTCTTTGGTAGGATGGGCCGGCGCAGCCTGCCCATCGGGGACATTTTGTTTGATGTATTAATAAATAACCTTAATATTATCTAAAACAGTTTATTTTTGTTTAATTCTGTTTGATATATATACCACAATTTCTTTTGAGTAGAAAAACCATCTTATCAACATCCTAAGAATCAGGTATTTAAAACAATACATATGATTGTTAAAACGAAATTCCCTGAAAGGGAAATGTATTATAGCCGGTGGCTTCAGCCACCGGTATCGACCACCAACACCAGCATAGTCCTGAAGGGACGATGCAATATCATAAATTATATATATGGGAAGCACACTCACCAATCTTCTATTTCACACCGTATTTAGTACAAAAGATCGCAAACGATTGATCAAACCTGAAATTCAAAACGAGCTTTATAAATACATCAATGGAATTGTCAAAGGTGAAGGTGGAATCGTGTTGGAAATTGGCGGTATGCCCGATCACATCCATATCTTGTTCAAACTTAAACCAACACATTCAGTGTCTCAGTTGATAATGAAAGTTAAGGGAGATTCATCAAAACGGATAAACGAACAAAGAAAATTACCAATTAGGTTTTCCTGGCAGGATGGATTTGGTGCTTTTTCGGTCAGTGAATCCCAGGTTGAGGCTGTAAAAAGATACATTAATCAACAAGAGAATCATCATAAACAACTATCTTTCAAAGAAGAATTAATCGAGATATTGAAACGCAACCGAATCGAATTTGATGAACGATACTTGTGGAATTGAGAAATAGCACCGTCCCTTCAGGACGGAAATCACTTGGGGTAATTTCCGGTGGCTAAAGCCACCGGCTATAATACAACACCCTTACAGGGTGATTAGATAATTAAACAAAAATATGCCCAGCTACGACGTTATATTTATTCATCCGCCTGCCCACTACGACTTTCGCCGTAAGCCGCTGTTTACCGGGGCTCTGGGAAGAAATGTCGAAACAGTGCAATTTACCAAAGTTCCTATAGGTTTGCTAAGTCTGGCGGAGTATCAAGATAGGCACGGATTTAAAGTGATCATCGATAACCTGGGCGATCGCATGGTGAATACTCCCCAGATAGATATAGAAGAACATATCAAGAACCTGTCAGCCCGGGTTTTTGCCATTGGCCTGCATTTTCAGCAGCACTCCCAGGGAGCTATGGCAATTGCAGAAATTTGCAAGAAACATCATCCAAATTCATCTGTAATTATGGGCGGTCTCACAGCAACGTGTTTTCATGAAGAACTCATTGAAAAATTCGATTGCATCGATGCTATCATTCGTGGTGAAGCGGAAAAACCTCTATTGCAGTTGTTACAAAGCTATGAAAAAACCGGCGTCATTGGAAAGACACCTAACCTGACCTGCCGCAATCAAGATGGAGAGCTTATTATTACCCCCATGATGCAGGGCAGTGGGCACATTGATGATTTTGAATTTACACGATTCGACCTGATCGAGCCAAAGACTTCCATTTACGCAAAAGATTCAGTTGCCAGGTGGAGCCTGGAGGTCTGCCGTGGGTGCATTTACAATTGCTCTATCTGTGGCGGTTCATCCTATACCTACAAAAACTATTTAAACATGCCAAAGCCTGCCTTCAGGAGTCCTGTCAATATTGTCAAAGACATGAAGAGACTGAATGACCAAAATATCAGCTTCATCGGACTCTTTCAGGATATGCGCATGGCCGGAAAAGCTTACTGGCAGGAGCTAATCGCACTTATTAAAAAAGAAAAACCGCGTCTCGAACGCTTGTCACTGGATTTATTGATCCCTGCAGATGAAGACTTTATCAAGGAAATAGCCGGTTTAGGCAGACAAGTAATCTTTCACTTATGCCCGGATACAGGATCCGACAAAGTTCGACGAACATTGGGCCGGCATTATTCTAACGAAGCCATACTGAAAACTGTCCGGACCTGCCATAAGTACGGTATTCCCTTAACGAATTTCTTCTCCGTTGGCTTAGCTGGGGAAACCGAAAAAGAGATGAGGGAAACCTGGGATTTATGGGCAAAGCTTGATCAGATCGATCACAAAGCACGTTCAAAAGGCAGATTTGGAGACATTGATGAAACCGTGCCCATCGGAGGCCAGATTTTAGGTCCAATTGTGCTCGATCCAGGTTCGCAGGCTTTTGATTTACCCGAAAAATACGGTTTCAAGTTGTTGTACAGGAATTTTGAAGAATATCACAAAGCCTTGTCCCAACCATCCTGGCACGATTGGATGAACTATGAAACCGCGTTAAAAACCAAGAAAGAAATTCTTGAAATGATTTTCCAAGCCACGGAATTCACTATAGACCAGAGAGAAAAACATGGTTTCTTCGGTCAACAGGAAGCTTACTATGAGCGCTGCAAAGTGGAAGCAGACAGGGTGATAGTCAAAGAAATCGACAAGCTCAAAAACCTGCCAAACGAAAGGGAGAAGACCAACAGAATCATCAAGATGCGACAGAACCTGGATCAAATGGAAAAACAGAGGATGGTATTCCTGGATTAGTGTATCAACCCGTTGATTTGTTTTTGCAAGGAGTATTCGGTAAAAAGCGGAGTGGATCAAACAAAGCAGATCCACTATCAAATGCGGGACGGCAGCAAAACTGCCACAATACGGAAAATCTAAGATCTCAAATCTAAAATCATAAATACCTAAGAGGCTGTGAGCCCTCCATCCACATATATGGTCTGACCTGTGACAAAATTCGAAGCTTCCGAGGCTAAAAACACAGCAGCTCCTACCAAGTCTTCCGGAACCCCAAGTTTGTTTAAGGGAATGACGGATTTATACTTTTCCGCCAGTTCCGGGTTTTCCTGGATATGAATGGTTCCCGGGGTGATGATAAGAGCTGGTCCCACAGCATTAACTCTTATTTTAAAACTGGCCAGCTCAATCGCTAACGATTTTGTGATTAATTCAACCGCTCCTTTCGTGCCGCAATATGCGGAGTTACCTCCTCCGTACCCCCTGATTCCCCTGACCGACGAGAGATTGATTATCTTTCCCTGCATATTGTTTCGCATCACACGCCCAAAATACTTACAGGCAATCATAGTTCCTTTTACATTGACATCGAAAATCCTTTCCCAATCTTCCATGGGATATTCCAATGCATCCCGTTTGATATTCAATCCCATGGCATTCACCAGAATATCTACTGTTCCAAAACGATCCGTGACTTGCTTAACCAGACCCTCCATGCTTTCTTCATTCGTCACATCAACAGTATATGGCACAGCCTCTACACCTGTCTCGGTAACAATCTTTTCAGTCACGTTCTTCAGTGCTTCCATGCTGCGACTGGCTACAACTACTTTTGCACCATATTGAGCCAAACCCATTGCTATTGCTTCGCCAATACCTCCTGCTCCCCCAATCACCACAGCAACCTGATTATCGAGTCTGAAAAGGTCTTCCATGTTGTTTCTCCATTTGGTTTGAATAAGACATGTTGTTTTTTCAAGTGTTTTGGCAACAATCAATCAACCCTGACGATAATTACCAGCATCGTGGCTGGCTGATTGTCGTTGACTGAAATACTCCTGTTTTCGTTTGGAGCGATATAGATGGCATCTCCCGGGTGAAGTACATGTTCTTCGTTTTCACCGGTTACCGTAATGGAACCTGAAATCATGAAGTAAAGCCTCTCCCTGGCGGATGGTTTCATTTCAGCACCGCCATCGGGTAAAAAATGTGACCATGAAACTGTCGTTCGCACACTTTCGCCCTCTTTCACCTTTAAAGCACTCCACATGTTGAAATGATCCACTGCTGAGTAGTACTCACCTTCCGTTTTTCTTACGACTTTCATAGTACTCGGTATTTTTAATTTCAAGTAGGATGGGTAGCTTGTTACACCCATCGTGAATAATTTTAATTGGTTGTAGGATGGGCCAGCGTAGCTTGCCCATCTTTGTCTGTTTTCAGCCCGGGCAAACCATGCAAGTCCAACCCACTTTTTTTTACGCTTTCATTAGCTCAATTTCTCCCAGGTGCACATCAATTTTGCTGTCTACATCCAGCGTAACCGAAGCATACCCGCTATGATCGATTTTAACTGTATAACCATAAGCTTTCTCAAGTCCATCAAACTCAAAATCGCCATACAGATCCGTTTCTCTTGATGCTACCTCCGAACCATCCTTTTCCAATACCACCTTCACCCCTTGAGCACATTCATCCTTGTTATTTGCCAGCAAAACCTCACCCGAAATGAATCGTTTGGGTAGATTGGCATATAACACCTTGGGAGCAGTATTGAATTCAGGTCTTATTTGTTCGTACTTTCCGGAAGCTTTTAGTTTGGAAACTTCGCTGTTCGGATCATCCAGATCTCCAAAGATTTTTGCATCGGTCGGGCAACTTTCAACACAACGTGGTACCTTCCACCCCTTATCCAGGAGATGCGCGCAAAAAGTGCATTTTTGCGGCAATTGTTCTTCTTCATTCCAATAGATCACCCGGTAAGGACAGGCATGGGCGATATCTCTCTGTCCTTTCGCTTTAATCGGATCGATAATTATAATCCCGTCATCCCTGATGAAGGCTGCATCATCTACCGCTGCTTTAACACATGGCGGGTTTTTACATTGCATACAGGGAATTGGTGTATAGTCTACTTTCACTTTGGGAAAGCTTCCACGTTCCACCTCTTTCATGTTCAGCCAAAACTGACCGAACTCCGGCTGCGCCGCCGAATATCCCGGAAAATCGTTTCCGCAGAACTCATCTTTACAGGAAAGAAAACAATTGTAGCATCCGGTGCAACGATCAACATCGATTAACATGGCGTAACTGGTCATTTTCTATCCCTCCCATTTTTCGAGTTCAATTAAGCATGATAACGGAGCCATACCCGGTGCATTCTTTGAAACCATTCTGGAAGGCGTCAAAAGACTAATACATCCACCCTGGTCGATGGAGTTGTCTTTACCCGGCTCCAGCGGATCATACTTTGCTGATGACACATAGCTGTGAATGATTCCGGGTTTTACCCTGCCTGTAATCTTGGCAACACCCAGTACCTGACCGCGATCGTTAAACATTTTAACTATGTCGTTATTGTTGATTCCCCTTTCCTCTGCATCCACAGGATTGATACGTACAGGCCAGTATGCGTATCCATCCTTAATGATTCTGTGCCCGGGGATCTCATTTAACCAGGCAGTCTGTTTGTCATAATGGGTATGAAAAGAAAATCGTGGATGCGGTGATAACAATTGTAGAGGATAGGTTTTAGCCAGATCCGAATGTACACCTTCCCAGCTTCTTATGTATTGAACCATTGGCGGCCGTTCATCATCATCGGGAAAATTCTCTGTCAGGCTAACAGACACAAATTCGATTTTACCGCTGACAGTCCCCAACTCGTTCGACTTTTCGGTCAGCCGCTTCGGATTGTTGAGATCCGGTGTATCGCACTCCCTTTGTTCGTAAAACCATCGTAATGAGGGAGTAGGCTTGTAATCATCGGGAATTGGAAAGATAAAGTATCCCTTTTTATCAAATTCCTCCCAGGACATGTACTTGGGAACATCGGAGATGTCAAAGAACGCCCTGGCCCAATCCAATTCAGATTTTCCCTCGGTGTACTCTTCCTTTCTTCCTAATTTGTCCGCCAGCAGTGTAAAGATCTCATAGTCCGATTTTGATTCCCAAAGCGGTTCAATGCATTTCTTTTGTCGAACCAGAACCCGATTATTACTTCCGCTACTAGCGTGAACCGTGTATCCTCCGGCAGCTCCCCATTCACCGACATCATCTCTTTCCAACTGGGTACAAGCCGGTAAGATGATATCGGCAAACTTGGTTTCGCTTTGATACCAGCAATCCTGATTCACTACGAACTCCAGTTTATCGCTGGTGTACATGCGGACCCATTTATTGGTATCCACCATGGTACCAAGAAAAGATCCTCCGTAGCGATAGAACATCTTCACTTCGGAATACCCTTCCATGGGATAGGTAAAATGAGAATATTGTTGTTCCAGGGCCTGTCCGCAGAAACCCTCTCCATACCAGCTCACCGGTGGGTTTAAAACAGCATCCGGCAAGGTTAAACGATAGAGTTTTTGCTTGACGGGATTTTCAGGCCTGTGATCAGCAGCTTTGGAAGTCGCCATTCGTCCATCCAAATCAGCATAACCCGGAAACCAAATATCTGTGTTGGAAGGAGCTCCCATTGTTGTTCCCCAAATACTGACACCTGGCTTTCCCAGACCTTGCATCGCCTGCAGCAGCACCATCATTCTAGCCCATTCAGTTCCATAGGCAGTCCGACAAGCTCCCCCTTCTCCTCCTCTGGACCCGCCGGATAGAATTGTTCGTTTTTTAGCCCATTGTCTTGCCAATGCTCGGATCACTCGGGCCGGAACCGTTGATTCTTCCTCGGCCCATTCCGGTGTCTTTGGGTTGGAACCATCTTCACCGAGGATATAGGCCTTGAACGGTTCAAAACCTACTGTATGAGTCTTAATATAATTCTTATCGTAAGTGTCCTCTTTCAACCACACATAAGCGATTGCCATGGCCAGGGCGGTATCCGTACCGATTCTTGGTGTCAGCCACTTTCCGCCCATCGCTGCCGCTGTATAGTTGAAAAAAGGATCGATGAATACCATCTCAACACCTTTCTCCTTCAGCCATTGACGCCAGATCGATGAATCCTGGCCGGTGTAAGTTCCCCTGGTGGAATCCGGGTCATTGGACCAGTAAACAATCATCTCCGTGTTTTGCAGGGCATCGGTCAAAGTATCGTAAGGTTCCGGCATTCCGAGACGCCAGAAAAAGCCATAAGTATGTGTTGCCCCCCAATGCCAGCCTTCCCAGCTATCGGGATTATCAAAGACTTGTGTATAACCGATCATGTTAAAGAAGCGGCTGAACGGTCCCATCTTATAGCCAACATTTCCCCAGTTATGATGAGAGGAGGTCATACCTGTGACTGCTGATTGCCCGTAAGTATCCTGAATTCGTTTTATCTCACTGGAAACCGTATCCAAAGCCTCTTCCCAGCTGATTCTGACGTATCCGGACTTACCCCTGTTTTGAGGATTTCTTTCCCCGTTTGGGTTGAAATCGACCCGTTTCATAGGGTATTTGATTCGTTGATCTGAATACAGTCTCTGTCTTTCTCCATGAACAAATGGTGACAAAGCCATTTTCTTTGGTGCTTGATATTCTTTATCGCCTGACTTGATAGTCCAGGGCGAATAATCGTTTTCTTCAACAACCAACGGCCTGATGCGTACGACTTTCCCATCCTTCACATAAACGGTGATGGGCCCGCAGTTGGTGCAGCTCGTAAATACTTGTTCCGCCATATCGTTTCCCGGGGTTGAGGTTCGTCTGGTTTTATGTTACTTCGCCAACGATAGTGGTTTTTCAATCGAAAGAATGTGATCGTAAACTATATGTCTGGATCCCAAATGATCTTTGATATCAGCAACAGATATGCCACCTGTAACATTTTAGATTTATGATTTTAGATTTAAGATTTTCCGGTTGGTGCTGCTTTGCAGCTATTTTATGTTTTTATTTGCTGGCAGAAATTACGGGCTTGCTGCGTTTGGGAGTACTTTTCTGAAATAGTTGATTATTGATTATTTTTTCAGACCGCGAATAATCAATTGATAATATCTAGTAATCAACCAGCGAATGTAGGATGGGTAAGTAAAGGAAATCAGAAAAGCTAAGAGAATTGGTTAAAAAGAACAGGCAGAGGCGGGTAAGCAAGCAACCTGCTTCTCCATCATCAAATATGAAGCAGACAGCGTAGCTGTCACATGACAAAAAATCTTAAATCTAAGATCTAAAATCCAAAAAATGGGTCTTTTTTGTCCCAAAATGGCGAAAAACAAGGTTAAGCAATTGTTCTATTGATGTTTTTATCAAATGTGTCAAAACTGACCCCAAACTCCCCTAGTTTATCTCATGGGCTTTCATTTTTCTAAAGAGTGTTTTTCGGGAAATGTTTAATACCGCAGCTGTTTTACCTTTTTGCCAACGATGCTTTTTCAAGGCTTCCAGGATATATTTTTTTTCAAACTTTCCAACGGCCTCTGTCAAACTCAGGGTATCGTCTTCAGGTTCCACCTCAATCGTGCTGCTCTGTTTGGCTTCCTTGGGTACGGGAGTATTATCCCCCCGTAAAAATTCCAGACTGCGCATGGTGATGTATCTGCGCATGATATTCTGTAACTCACGAACATTACCGGGCCAGTAATATTCTTTCAAAATGGCCAGGTTTTCCGGACTCATGGTAGCAAGGCTGTCTGTTTTGCTATAGGTCTTGAGAAAATGATCCGCCAAAAGAAAAATATCATCTTCCCGTTTTCTCAGTGGAGGCAGGTTGATGGGGATAACATGCACCCTGAAAAAGAAATCACTGCGCATGTTTCCTTTTTTCATCAAATCGATGGGATTTTTGTTTGATGCAGCAATAATGCGCAGATCCGGTTTTAAAATTTTTTGACTGCCGATGGGGGAAAAACCGCCGCCTTCTATGGCCCTCAACAGCTTGACTTGCATATTAAGACTGATCTCTCCGATTTCATCCAGAAACAAGGTACCGTTATCGGCCGTTTCGAGATAACCTTTTTTATCCGAGGTGGCCCCAGTGAAGGCACCTTTTGTATGTCCAAAGAACTCGCTCTCAATCAGGTTTTCGGGAATAGCGCCGCAATTCACAATCACGCACTTCTTATCTCGGCGATCACTGGCATTGTGAATGGCAAGAGAAACCAATTCCTTACCCGTACCCGATTCACCGTGAATAAACACACTATCATTGGTTGTGGCGGCCTTTAAAATCAATTCATATACATCCTGCATGGCCTTGCTGTTACCGATTATATTCCCAAACTTGTAACGATCGCGCATGGTGGATCTGAGCAGCAAATTTTCGTTTCGCAACCGCTGCTCCATGTTTTTATAGGCGGTAAAATCGGTAATAAATCCTTCAATTCGAATCGACCCCTCATAGTCGAATGTGGCACCCTCCGCACGACTGAACACCCATTTGGTTTCACCGGAAGCCGTGGTAATGCGGTATTCTGCCTGAAAGTTCCGTTTGGTATCAATGGCAGCCTGAAACTCCTTTTCCACCCGTTCCAAGTCTTCTTCGTGTATCAGCTGAAAGAACTTATTTAAATTCTGGTTTATGAAGAACGAAGGTTCATAACCTGTCAAATATCGACAGCCCTGGCTGACGAATTCCAGCTTCCACGTTCCCTCTTTGACAATTCGATACGCCATGCCTGGCAGTTTGTTCATAACTGCGGACAAACGTTTCTCATTTTCCCGAATTTTTCGTTCGGAATCCTTAATCTGCGTAATATCCCTGACCGTTTCCACCGCTCCGATTAGATTACCGTTTTCGCTCAGAATGGAGCCAGTGGTGACCCAGACATGCATCCCTTCGCCGTTTTTGACTTTAGGAAGAAACCATTCAACAGAAAGGATGCCATTGTTGATTCTGATGTCTCCGTCAGCAAGCTTAACGGATACGTCATCCAGACCTAACAATTCTATCAGTAAGGGTTTGTCTGCAGGATAAATCGATTTAATGAAGGATTGAAACGGCTTGCCTATGACCTCTTGTTTGGGAATACCGGATATCTCCTCCAGGGCTTTGTTCCAGGCAATAATTTTTTTATAGATATCGACAACATACGTGGGATCCGGCAGGAATTCGATAATATCCAGTAGTTGTTTATGTGAATTGCGCAACTCGATGGTTCGCTGCTCTACCTGTTTTTCCAGATCTTCCCGATATTGATCCAGCTTGGCTTCTATCTTCTTCTTTTCGGTAATATCCCTGCTGATCCCCTCTACCCTGACCAGCTCCCTGTCATGATCGAAAATCGGATTCTCGTAAATTAACAAACAACGATGGGAACCATCCTTATGGTAGAAGTCAAGCTCGTAGGGCGGTTTTGGAATTCCCTTGAAGTTTAATTTGGCGGTAAGTTTGGATTCCTGAATGGCTGAATCGGAGGGCCAGATTTTCTTAAAATCAGCCAGGAACTCAGACTGAGTGTAACCCAGAATGGTCTCAACAGAAGGACTGATATAAGAAAAATCTCCTTCAGCGGAATGGGCATAAAAGAGAAATTCGTTCTTGAAATTATCTAATATTCGATGATAACCGGCTTCGTCCTGAAGCTGCGAATCATTTATAACATCAACGGTATCTGACTGTTTCTTAAATTCCATCTGCATATTCCCTTGGATGCAAATTGGTTAACGATAGTTCAGCACCTTCCCCAGGATCCCGGAAACTTCATATCGCAACCTGGCTTTGAATTTGCAGAATCCTGATCCTCCCTGATATCTCTTTTTGCGATCTGCCTTTGTATTATTGGTCGATCCTACTGGTTTCAAGGATTTTACATTGGATAAAATAGGGAAACACGAGGCTACTTGAATTCAGACAAGATGTAAATACTCGGGATAAAGCTCAATCAGAAAACAAGTGTAGTCAATCCAATAAACACGATTAAACCGAAAAATATATGGACTCTGGCTTTAATGGAATTATTTCTGCAAAAACAAAGCCTTTTGAGCTTTTTTCCAGTTTGACCGGTTCACCTTTTACAACTTGCTTGCTTTGCATTCAATTGTAGTCATCTTGACATACCACGACCTTTCTCTTAGCGTGATCACAAATCCGTATCCCTGAGCTGCTGATGAGGGCACATCAGCAAACATATACCACCTGGAACCTGTTTTTTTATATCCGGAAGCATTGAATATCTTCCTTGAAAAAACTTTTTGCGGAATTTCCCGATAACAAAGTTCTGCTCCTCTTTACGAGTAATCCTTACCTATTTATCACCAGGGAAAAACAGGATCGGTTTTCCGGGGTAAAACCTGGTTTGACTCAGCTAAAGATTCCGTCTTTAAAAAAGCCAGGTCACTCGATAAACACTTACACACTTCCAGCCAAAGAAAGAGGACGCTGGTTGAATAT
>JAKSDL010000445.1 GCA_022360105.1 Pseudomonadota bacterium | reverse complement strand
TTGGGGTTTGCCGTGGCTATTTATATTCAATGCAAACTAAACCCGGCCCTGGCGCCAAAAGCTCCGAAGACCACTGTTTCCGAAACATTGCTTTCAATCAAGGATGTCTGGCACGTGGCATTGCTGTTTTTGGTTGTAATCGGGGGGATCTATTCCGGGGTGATCACACCCACTGAAGCCGGGGGGATTGGTGCTATCGGAGCTCTGATTATATCGATCTTTTCACCCGGATTTACCCGGCACAAGTTCTTTGAATCTCTGCGGCAAGCCACACAGATGAGTGCCATGGTCTTTACCATTCTGATCGGTGTCTCGTTGCTGGGGTACTTCATTGCACTGACTGATATTCCGCTTAATTTTGCCAACTACTTGAAAAGCATTGATGTTTCACGCTACGTGATTTTTGTGCTGATTCTGGCCCTTTATCTCGTCCTGGGCATGTTAATGAACATCATCCCCATGATGATGCTGACGTTGCCAATCCTCTTTCCGACTGTCATCGCGCTGGGATTTGATCCCATCTGGTTCGGCGTGATTATGGTTATTATGATGGAGATGGGCCAGATTACACCGCCTATTGGCCTGAATGTCTTTGTCATTCACGGGGTGGCGAAAAAGTATGAAATTCCCATGGCGACGATATTCCGGGGGATTATTCCCTTTATTATTGTTGAAGTGATTGTGATCTTTGTACTCACGCTGTTTCCCGAAATAGTACTGTTCCTGCCTGAGGGAATGGACGTGCTGGCACCGATTGATTAGACCGTTGACGGTGATCCTATAGATCGGACAAACAACCGTCGTTAATGAAGCAAAAAGCAAACACGCAACAAAGCATAACAGAACAAACGGACCGGGCAGTTTCTTATCGATCTGCAAAGAGGTTCATTTTAAGCCTATCAACCGAGAGGTTACAACTATGAAAGAAGTGAAAATGGATTACGGGGAGGGGTTGATTTCCGTTGATCTGCCCGATTTAACCACAGTGGTTGAATATGGAAAAACCTATGTCGATCCGCAGGGGATTGATCCGGAGCAAGCGGTCCGCAAGGCTCTGGCAAAACCGCACGGTTTCCCCCCGCTAAAGGAGCTGGGTGGTGCTGGTAAAAAGATAGTGATCGCCTTCCCGGACCGAATCAAGGGCGGTAGCCATAAAACGGCACACCGCAAGGTTTCCATCCCGATCATCATCGAGGAACTGCTCAAGGGAGGTACGCAACTGGAGAACATCACTTTGCTGTGCGCTGTGGGGCTGCACCGCAAAAACACCCTTGAAGAGTGGTATGACTATCTTGGTAAGGAGATTGTCAATCAGTTTTATCCTGATCGCTTGCTGAACCACGATGGGGACGGACATGATCTGTATGATTATGGAACTGACGAGATGGGCAATGCCATTCAATGCAACAAACTGGTTGCCGACGCCGATCTGGCGATTGTCATCGGTCATTGTGCCGGCAATCCTTATGGCGGTTACAGCGGGGGATACAAAATGGTTGCTACCGGGTTATCCGGTTGGCGTTCCATCGCATCACACCACTGCCCAAAAACCATGCACCGCAAGGATTGGTTGGGAGCATCCACATCGTCCCGTATGCGCGATCAATTCCACTCTATCGGCAAGGCAATGGAAAAAGGAATGGGCAAAAAGTTTTTCGCGGTTGACGCTGTTCTCAACCAGCAATCGCAAGTACTGGCTGTTGAAGCTGGCGAGCTGGGAGCTGTCGAGAAAGCGACCTGGCCTGTAGCCGACAG
>JAKSDL010000854.1 GCA_022360105.1 Pseudomonadota bacterium | reverse complement strand
CTGATAAGACGTGGTAGAGGGTGAACAAGTGCTTCGAAGACTTCATTCCATTCACTGTCAGTAACTTCCGACGCACTTGTAGTAGGTGCCTCAATTGCTAAATTGGCGATGAGTACATCAACTTCGCCACTCTCCTTTACAATTTTTGTCGGCTCTTCCGGATCAACCAGGGAACCCACATGTGAGATCACCTCAGCACCTTGTGACTCCAATATTTCGCAAATTGCCGGCCCCATAAAAGTATCCGCTTGGGTCACTAAAATCCGTTTCTTATCAATAGATGGTTGCATCTGTTTCCTTTGTTAATTTTTGAATGTTTCCCACCCGAACTCAGTGGCGAGAAACCATGTTTTAAACACGCCCTCTTTTATGTCAAAATTTGCTGATTATTTGTCAAATCGCTCAACTTTGAAGACGACAGGCCTTATTCCATCAGTGCAACACACTATGTTTTCTCCATCTTCTTTCATCCAACCAACATAAGTTCCTTTTGATGCTAATGTCATAACCGTAGGATAAATATCATTCCAGGCATGTTCACAAAAACCAACTGGTTTGTTGCCATCCCCAAAATGATTGTAAATCAATTCCTGCCCTTCTTTGAATACGGGACAATGAGTGACTGGTTCCTGACAGTATTTTTCCGCAAAATCTTTGTTTAACATCTTTCGAAGGACAGTTATTTTAATTTTCATTTGCTGGTTCTCCTTTTTATTACCGCTATGATTTTTTGAAGTCTCATCCTTTTCCACGGTGGAAGCACGTAAAATGTTTGGAAATTTGCTATTTAGAATAATCAAAGCAGTTATTGAGCACGGCAAGTATTTCAGACTTTTGTGAATGAAATCACGTCTGGAGTTCTTAAGGGAATTCATAATAAATCCTCATAAGTTTTAACAATAATGCTTCGTTGCAGTATTGCACGGGGGGCTTGCAAGCGCCACTCCGGCTTTGGCCGCTTTACCGAATGTGAGGTGGTAGGAAAAATAACGCATAGGAGATTGTTTATTACAATTAAGCACCATCCTCTTGAGAATGCAATTTGTTGCAGACATCGCATTTAAAGACGTACAACAAACCACAATCCGTACCCCACATCCACCCTTCGGAAGGGTGTTCATACAATTGAAATATAAAATTCACTTCTTTATTGCAACAAATTGGTGTTGAAACTTCCTGTGTCCAGGTTGGCCAACCTCCGGTCTTAGTGCCTCCATAATTTAGTTTGGCATACTCGGACATCGTTCGTTTTGATACTCCAAGGTTCATATCATACAGGACGAAAATGCTTGGAATGTCGTAGATAACATTCCACTTTAGAATGCTTTCGTGTTTAACTTGATGTAACCCATCCGGTGCAGGTTTTGGATTGGCGTTGGTTTTATCAATTTCCCGGCAATATCCTTTTGATATATTCCAATCATGATCATGTTCAGGACAACCAAATACCTGGTAAAAGTCTTCACATCCCGGCTCTGGCATCTCAAATTGTCCCATAAATGAAAACGGTTTATTGCATGATTGACATGTTACCCATGTTTCATCTTCCAAAATCAGTGGGACCCCACCAAATCGATCAATATTAGTCTCTGTAGTTGGCTCATCAGTGCAGGTAGGAACCCATGCTTTGCGAACATGTTTTTGAAGTTCTTCAGGTACGTCTTCAGGTTTTCTGTAAAAATTATCTATGTTGTAAGGCATTCGTTCGATTTTATATTAAAATTAAGGAACCTATTTGAAACATCGAATTTCCCTATTTCTGCCGTTAAGTTTCAATATTTAGACTAGTCCCCTGTAATTCATATTCTTAAGACATACTTTTTGGGATCAAAAAAGCACTCTAAGATACACCATTAGGATGTTTTGAGAAATTTTTGTGCTTAATTTCAGTTATATATATTAGACCGGTCACTTTTCCCTATTAAAACAGACTCTTTTGAGGGAGTAAAACAAACAATGTCAAAAGATGCTACAGAACATAACGTAATTGCCAGTCCACAGCGTCAATAGGAAAAGCTGTTTCAACTGAGATTACACCTTCTACTTTTTTTAACTCGTTGATCATAAAATTTTTGTGAGAGTATTCATCGTTTAACATGATCAGGGCTATGACATCATAACAGCTATTTAAGCTGGCTGCGGTGACTACATTTTTCAAGGCTCCGATCTGTTCCAACGCTTCTTTTCTTTTATTGTGTTCAATTTTGAAAAAAGCAACTGCGGATGAATGGTTAGGGATAGCGTCCGGATCTACCAGTCCTATGATTTGCAGGATTCCGTTTTCCAGCAGTCTGTTAACACGCGACCTTACAGTATTAGTTGTAAGACCGATTTCCTCTCCAATGTCCTTATAAGGCGTTCTTCCATTCCACAATCTTCTGATAATCTTCAGGTCGATATCATCTGTTTTCATAATCAAACCTTTTTCCCATAACTACAATTAATAGTAATTCAGTTGAGCCCGGAACGAAATTGACACGACAATGGGCATGAGTTTTCTGCGTATTTGCAAAATAAGATAATGTTATGTTTTCCAATCGTCAATAATCCTGCTCATTTTTTATGCACTTGTAACTTTATTGACAGATTAAGGAATGTTTTTGGTGAAGACTCATCAGATCGCAGGTTATGCAATGTGTATTTTGCTATTACAAAGTTTTTTTAATTTTTATTTGACTTTTGCACAATTATTATGAAATAAATCACGCATAAACACAAAAAACAAATCCATGAGGTAGATAATGAGAGCCGACGAAATCGATTTATCAATCATCAGACTCCTTTGGGATGGCCGCAAACCATATAGCGAAATTGCCAAAGAGTTGAAGTTGACCACAAACACAGTAAGAGCCCGCGTAAACAGGCTGATAAATGACGGTATCCTTCAAATCATAGGCTTGGTCGAACCAGACGCTATTCAAAAGCATTCATCGGCAATCGTTTTTTTTAAAATAGAACCTAATAAGGTCAACGAGGCACTTCATAAGATTGGAGCATTAAAAAACGTTGTCACGGCAGCAAGTCTGAGTAGTTGCTACGATATTATGGCTTTAATCATGTTGAATGAAGATTACCCGCACAGCACATTTATTCATAAGGAATTGATCAATATTCCCGGGGTTACTTCAGTTGAAACAGCGTTTCCGGATAATGCCATTGACTGGCAACTTCGGTATGTCTTGTAAAATATTAAGAACCGTTGCAGGCGATTTTCTTTTGAGTAACAAAGAACGGATTAATGGTTTTAGATAACGATTCACTTTTTTCCTGTCACAAACGTCAATGAAATAAAAAAGGGGTAAGTCATGAAAAAAAGAACTAGTTCTGGAATAAACAATGTCCGTTTTTTGTACACTTTTATTTTCCTGATCGCGGCTGGCCTATTGATGCACCCAGCTAACGTTGAAGCCAGGAAATTAAAAATCCTGACAGCAACAGGTTTGTCCGGACCCTTTGCCTCACTGGGCTCGGGATATGACAAAGCAATCAGAATAGCCATAGACGAGGCAAACAAGAAGGGATTGAAAAATGGATGGGAAGGTGTGGAATACAAAGCGATAGACTCCGAAACGAAACCTTCGGTAATGCAACAAAAGTTAATAAGAGAAGCGAAACGTTGGAAGCCTGATATTGTATTTGGAGCGATATTGGAGACAACTATCAGGGTTTGGAATTCAAATCTTCCCAGGTTGAAGATCCCCGGTATTGTTGCAGGTCATCAAGGCCTATCCAAGCATATGCCTCCCGGTGAGGTTCCCCTAAGCAAATGGGTAATGTACTACGGATTTCCCGAATATTTCAGCGGTTGGGTCGCAGGCAAAGTGCTTCATGAAAAAGGGGCCAAAAGGGTTGGAATCATTGGAGGGGATTATGATTGGGGATATGGCAACAGCGTTGGTTTGAAAGCCTATTGGCAGGAGAACGGAAAACCATTCGACCTTATATCCCTTGGATACACTCCTTTGGACAAAGCGGATATGACTACAGAAGCAATCCGAATCAAACGGGCTAGACTCGATGGCTTATTTGTGGCTTTTTCAGGTGCCGGATTTTGGTCTCTGCCCAAAGCGCTCAAAGATGCCAAAGCCATGCCCAGGTATTTCATTTATGAAGTGAGCTATGGAACGTTAGGTCAAGCTAAAATAACCGGTTCATACGGTATCGAGGGTGTGTATACCATCGCAGATCATAACCCCGAAACCGATGCCTGGAAAAAGTGGGTAAAGACATGGCGATCATATTACGGCAGTAAAGCTTATCCTGAAATGTACTCCCATAATTATTACCAAGCCGTCAACTGGGCGATCAAAGCATTTGAAAAGCTTGGTCCTCAAGTAAGAGATCCCGATCAAATCGTCGACATGCTACAAAGAACTGTTCACCAGGATGTATGTATAAGTCCAATGGGACCCATCGGACCCTATGGAGGAAACATGGGAGCTAAAGCTTCTCTCATTCGCTTCGTCAAGGGAGCCGATCCTGAATTAGCGCCAGATTTTAATATTCGACCGGTTTTTGACGGAGTGTATGATCTTAAAAAATGGAACACAAAAGATCTTCTTAAAAAAATGATGAAGTTAAAAAAGATGGAAGACGGTGAGGTTTTACCAGCTGCGAATTAGCTTGATTTGTTAATGGAATGATTAAGTGACAGATATAAATATCTCATTAAATTTTTTTAAGAACTATTTGGTTTACCCGACGAAAAGCTGAAATCAAATATGACAATCAGAATACTTGAAGCAGAAAACATCAAGGTGTCTTTTGGGGGCTTAAAAGCTCTTGATGGTGCCAGTCTCTACGTGGAAGAAGGTAAGGTGTTTTCATTAATCGGGCCCAATGGCGCCGGTAAGACAACGTTTTTCAACGTCATTGCAGGGTCTTTGCGACCGAATTCCGGAAAGATACGTTTTATGGGACAAGATATTACCAGCCTTAAGTCTCACGAAATATGTAAGAAAGGCATTGCCCGCACCTTTCAACTCAAGAATGCTTTCTTGAATTTAAACGTTTTTGAAAACGTAAAAGCCGGTTTGCTCAAAAGCAAAATAGACAAAACCGCAATGCGGGAACGTGTATTCGAAATTCTTGAATTCCTTGATATAGGCGAAATAGCGGAAAAAACTGTCTCGGAAATAACACCGTTAGAAGCCAAGTTTGTGGAGCTCGGAAGAGCTTTGGCGACAAACCCCAAACTGGTTTTATTGGATGAACTGATTGGAGGTCTTCTTCCATCAGAGACTGAACAAATCTGTAAAATCGTGGAAAAACTCCGTGAACAGGGGTATAGCGTCCTACAGATTGGTCATGAGATTAAACCGATTATGAGAACATCCGATAGGGTTTTCGTACAGGATCAAGGACGTAAAGTAGCTGATGGTACTCCGGAAGAAATCAGACGCAATGAGGAGGTGATAAGTTGTTACTTGGAGTGAGAATCTGTCTTACTGGTAACCGGGTAAAAGTCAAAGAAAGCTAAATCAAATACCTCAATTTAATCTCAATACAGGAACCAGTTTTGGCTAATTCAATCTTAAGTGTTTCAAACCTCGGTGCAGGTTACAATGGCAGAAATGTTGTCAAGGGAATAGATCTCGATGTCTTCAAGGGGGAAATTGTTGGTCTTGTTGGACCCAATGGTGCCGGGAAAACCACCCTCTTGGAAACAATCGCCGGTATCAACAAATCCAGAAGTGGAACCATAACATGGAACAATAAATCAATAGATACCCTGACCGTGATGGCAAGAAGGAAACTCGGAATGATACTGGTTCCCCAGGAGGCATATATATTCCCCTTAATGACAGTTCAGGCCAATCTTGAGGTTAGTGGCACACTAAATAAACGCATGGATTCCAAAAAGCTCATTGAATATGTTTTTGATGTTTTTTCAAGATTACGAGATAGAACAAACCAAATTGCCAATACATTAAGCGGTGGTGAACGGAAAATGCTAGCTGTAGCAATGGGAATCGTCTCCAACGCTAACCTCATCGTTATTGATGAACCATCAATTGGACTTGCCCCCAAAATGGTAACCAGGCTTTTGGAGAATCTAAAACAGATTACTCTGGACACCGGAAGAACGCTTCTTCTTGCTGAACAAAACACCAAAATACTGACCATTGCTGATCGTATCTATGGTTTGGAAGCCGGTGAAATCAAGTTTTGTGATCGAACTGAAAACATAGATGAAGCAACCGTATTAAACCTTTATATGGGAGAATAAATATGCTGCTGAACGCAATAGTTACCGGCATCATTATGGGAGGAATCCTGACACTCCCAGTACTGGGAGTTGCAATGGTGTACGGAATCACAGGTGTTCCCAATTTTGCGATTGGACTGATTGGCGTCATCGGAGGCTATACAACCTGGTACTTTGCTTCCGGACTTGGTTTGCCGCTAGCCATTGCTCTCGGTATTCTTGTTTGTTTTCCTATCGGTTTTCTTCTTCAATCCATTTTACTAACACCTCTCAGTCGAAAAGGAGCCGACTCGACTCTTTTCTTTATCATTACGGTTGCCTTGGGATTTGTATTCCAAGGTTTGATCCGGGTGATATTCCCCAAAGCATCAATTTCCATTCCGCTTCCACGAATAGGGACAGTAGGAATAGGCGACGTATCATCAGATGGAATCAAGTTTGTTGCACTCTTTGTAGCAGTGGCCCTTTTGATAACGATCCGCATTTTGGAAAAACACACCCGAATCGGCAAACAACTACAAGCAACTTCCCAGAATTTGAAATTGGCTGATTTGGCAGGAATCAACACTGGTTTGGTTTTTAGCGTTGCTCATGGTACAGGTTGTTCCTTAGCAGCCATCGGTGCAATATTTTGGGGTTCCTTGTACAACCTGGACCTGAGTACAGGTTGGTACCTGGGATTTATAGGATTTATCATTGCTGTTATTGGCGGGATCGGAAACATTTGGGGTGGTTTAATCAGTGCCCTCATTATGGGCATCATTATGAGTTTCGCCGGTTTTTACCTAGGGGGAGTCTGGCAGAGTGTGATTCTTTACTTTGCTGTCATGCTGGTACTAATAATCTGTCCAAAGGGGATTTTGGGTAATGAAAGAGCGATATAAAGAAATAGGAACCATAGGAGTACTTCTTGTTCCATTGTTGTTTGTTTTTTTAGACTCGTATTGGTCATATATTACAGCAGTTTGCTATTTTTTTATCTTTCAGGGATACATAGCCTGGTTTCTTCTCTTCAGATGCGGCCAATTCTTTTTTGGTTATTCGGTAACCATGGGATGTGGGGCATATTTCACCATTGTTTTGACAGAAGTTTTTAATTGGCCGGTTCTCTTGGCCGGTCTCTCCGGTTGTCTATTTGCTGCAATAGTGGCAGTTGTCCTGTTCTTTGTCACCATTCGGGCCAAAGGGTTCTATGTAGGAATGGTGTCTTTTCTTCTTTGCCTCCTTTTTCCCATGGTCATTGAAGGCTTAAGAAGCATCACCGGCGGGCGTAGCGGATTATACTTTGAAGGACTTGCCATTCAAATCGGTGAAACCGCCTATTATATAATTGTCATTGCATCGACTGCCATCCTGGTTGCCTCCATTTTCCTACTCATGCGGACTAAGATGGGTAATATACTGACGTTAATTGCAGAAAACGACGATTTGACTCAAGCAGTCGGCATCAACACGATCTGGTATAAGGCTGCTGCTTATGGCCTTGCCGGTTTTACCTCCGGCTTAGGCGGATTCTTGTATGTAAACTTTAATGGTGCAATATCTTCGGTTGATATAGATGCATTCACAACAATTAATATATTCTTCATACCTTTATTGGGCGGCCGTTTAACTCCATTTGGCCCCTTGATTGGGGGATTAATTGTCAAACTAACGCCTGAGCTACTGTCTTCAATCGAGCACTACTCCAGCATAATTATGGGTTTAATTTATGTTCTGGTCATTGTGCTACTGCCCAATGGGTTAGGATCAAGCATCGAAACCTGTATAGGAAAAGCTGTAAAAATATATGGCAATCCACTCATAAAAACCAAGGATAAGATAACGAAAAACAAAAGGGATGGTCCCGTAGAGAAAGAGCTTCGATTATTTTTTTAGTCGTTCATCCAGACAAATAATAGAGAGGTAATCAGAACTTTTCCAATTCTCGGTGAAACAAGTATAGACCTTGGATTCTCCGATTCAATCACTAACTTCATTTTTGTTTTAACCAGTAGATTCGATAACAGCCAGTCAAGGCTGCGGATTTACGATTTTCAATGTCAAAAAAAGGAATACAAATGATTGAACCACAAGAACTTGAACTTGCTGTTTCGGCTCATAAAACGATCAATGATATCATGGAAGTAAAGCCGAAGGAAAACGTAGTGATCACCATTGATTCCAAAGCCCATTTTCGAATTGCGGAAGCCATGGCCAAAGCAAGTGAGTGTGCCGGTGCCAAAACGATGGTCGCGTATCATTCGACGCCTCCCGGGTATGGAAAGCTTGGCGAAGTCGGGCTACCTGATTCTCTCCGTGGAGCAATTGTCAAAGCAGATGCCTGGATAGAACTCAATCATCAATGGCTGCTCTACAATTCAGCCTGGGAGGAAGCCATGCAGAAAGGTTCGAAAACCCGGTACTTTTTTCTCGGAGGACTGGAAGTTGACCAAATTTGGCGTTGTATCGGAGCGATAGACCTTAACGCTTTAAAGGAGTTTATGACCACGGTTGTCAATCTCACTAAAGCGGCCAAAGAGATGAGGATAACGAACCCGGCCGGAACCGATGTTTCCTTCAAAAATGTTGGTCGAAACGTGACCAATGAATGTCATGCGTCGACGCCGGGTCCACATTTTTTGTTGGGGCAAATAGGCTGGGCGCCTCTGGAGGAATCAATCAACGGTGATATCGTTTTTGACGGATCTTTTTCCGGCGGTGGACCTGCAGATCTAGGGATACTATCGACACCTATCAAGCTTGTCGTGGAAAAAGGAAAAATTGTGGATATTGTCGGAGGTGATGAAGCCAAATTTGTAAAAAACTGGTTGGCAGGCTTAAATGACAAGCAAATGTATAACATGGCTCACGTTTGTTACGGATTCAATCCAGGAGCTCAGTTATCCGGACTATGTACTGAAGATGAACGAGTCTGGGGCAGCACCGAGTGGGGATTTGGATATCAAGGGCCGTTCTTTGAAGGAACAGCCGGCGAAGCAGTCACGCATTGCGACGGCATTTGCTTAAATTCTTCGGTGTGGATTGATGGTAAGCAAATACTGGATGAAGGTGCGGTGATAGAGCCAACACTTGCTAAACTGGCAAAAAAGCTGGGGAAGTGAGTCACCACAAAATTCCTTTCGTTGACGGAGTTTAATTTAATGTCATCAACAGTATGGGTAGCTTGTTACCCATACTGAAAAGATGGATGAGTTATCCGGTGTCGACAATCTACGGCACAGAAATTCTCTTTTTAACACTCTCCGCAAGCTTACAAATCTTGAGATTTTTATTTGCCATGACAATTTAAAATTGACACATCCACTTCCCCAAAAATCCAGGTATAACAATGATCAAAAATAGTGAAAAAATAGATGGGGTTTTAGCCATTTTCGAGCAGATCAGCTCAATACCTCGCTGTTCAAAAAGTGAGGAAAAAATATGCCGTTGGATTGTTAAATGGGCTGAAGATCATCAATTTCCATTTGAAACAGATCATCTGGGTAATACCTTGATACGGATTCCAGGATCACGTGGCTACAAAAACTCGCAATCTGTGGCCTTGCAAGCTCATTTGGATATGGTATGTGAAAAAACTCGGGAATCTGTTCATGATTTTTCAAAAGATGGAATTGAATTGATCTATGAAAATGAATGGCTATCAGCAAAGGACACGTCGCTAGGAGCAGATAATGGTATCGGTATCGCCCTGGCAATGGCTCTGGCAGAAGATAAAGAGATTGATCACCCTCCATTGGAATTGCTGTTTACGGTGGATGAGGAATCGGGTTTGATTGGAGCCAGTGGGATCAAAGAGAATTGGCTACAAAGTAAAATCCTCTTGAATATTGATGCGGAAGAGGAAGGATGTTTTATCATTGGCTGTGCAGGAGCATGCACTACCATAGGTACCATTCCTGTTGAGTTTAAGAAATCACCGGAGAACCACAAAGCATATCATCTTTCAGTCGATAATTTGAAAGGAGGCCATTCCGGGCTGGACATTCATAAAAATAGAGCCAATGCAATTAAAATCATCGCACGTCTGATAAAACAGCTATTGGATAAAATCGACATCAAGCTGGGTGCCATTCAAGGTGGTTCTGGTCACAACATAATCCCAAGAAACGCCGAGGCCTGTCTATTTCTTTCAGAAAACGATGCTAAAGAAGCTATAGAACTAATTAAGGATTTCCAGGAAACAATAAATCAAGAATATGGAAATATTGAATCGAGCATTCGGTTTTCCTTCAAAGAGGCAGACAAAGGCCCTTTGAAAGTTATCAAAGGTGATGATCTTGAAAAAATCCTTACACACTTGTTAGAAACTCCCCACGGTGTGATTCATATGAGCAACGAAGTGGCGCAGATGGTTGAAACCTCCGTTAACCTTGCCAGCATCAGTCTCAACGAAGACAAAGCAGTAGTAGTAACAAGCCAACGAAGCTCAGATCATTCTCGCTTGAAGGAAACCACTAAAGTTATTGAATATTTAACCTTATCCGCTGGTGGCACCTTCAGGCACCAAGATCAATACCCGGCTTGGCAACCTAATATCAACTCCCCGCTACTCAAGCAAAGTATCGATGTTTATCAAGATCTGTTTGCTGAAAAACCAAAGGTGACAAGCCTTCATGCAGGACTCGAATGTGGTATTATTGGAGAAAAAATTCCCGGGATCGATATGTTATCTATTGGCCCGACCGTGCTTATGCCTCATAGTCCGGATGAAAAACTTCTCATTCCATCTGTTGGTAGGGTCTGGCTCTTGCTCAAAGAGCTGCTAAAAACTTTACAATAAATTGGCTACATACGGTACCAGGTGTATCACATTAAACCAAAAAACCTTAAAGGAGAACCTGGTTGAGTAATTTAAAACTAAAGTTCAAATTGGCATTTGGTTCTGTTGCGATTGTGTGCACAGTGATGGTTTTATCAACAAGCATAGTGTCCTTCGTAATTTACCGGCAAAATCAGACAACCTCTTATAACTTACTGGAGCAAACGATCAATATAGTTCGTAGCGAGATCCTGACCAAGGGTGATCGTCTAATGACAAATTCTGTTCAGATGGTTCAGCATGGCGACCTGGGCGGAAAAATAAAGTTTGTTTTGGATCAGACGCAGTCTGAAAGTGGTGGGAATGACGTTTTAACAATAAATTTAAAAAGAGAAATAACTACAAACTTATACAACGCATGTATTTCGGCTGGTATAGATGAGGTTTTAGTTTATGACACGCAAGGAGGCTTGTTATCTTTCGCCACCATAAAAAAAAACAATGCATTATTGGGATATCCATTTAAGAATGGTATTGAATTTGTCTTATTAAAACCTGGAGAAACAATTTCTTCAACTTCCTGGAAGCCTGGGCATTGGCCGGAAGGTATCGAAGCAACATATTCGAAAGAAATTAAACGGCAGAAGTCATTACAATTTGAGACCAGAACTTCGCAAACAGCAATATCTATTTATGTCCCGATTGAAACAGATGTTTATAATGAAAAAACAGATGAATTGGTCTTTCAGCAAGTCAGTTTTATCAAGACAACTGCATACCTGAATTCGGAATTTGCCAAAAGACTCTCTCTGCTTACCGGAAACAAAATAAATATTTTTAGTGGTAATCGGTTGAGCAGTGGCCAACTTCCGGGCTATAGCAAGATAAGTAATATTGATTTTCCCACAACTCTTTCAGATTGGACCATTCAGGGGCAGAAGTCGCTTCTTTCAAACCTTTCTTTGGAGGAGAATACATACTTTCAAGGAATTCTTCCGCTTTATGGCGAAGGTAAATTTGTCGGTGCTTTGGCAGCCATTCTTTCAACGGATGTCGCTAAGAATAATACCTGGCAAATCATCAAAATTCTTGTTTCCGTTTCAATCGCTTGCATCATTTTAATTCTCCCATTTTCGCTGATCTTTTCAAAAGCATTGACCAGACCTTTGGAACACCTTTCCTTCGTTTTGGTCCAAGTTGAGGAAACAGGAGAGTTTTATCATCGAGCTGAAGTGCGGTCCCGAGATGAAGTAGGCATTACTGCCACGTCATTCAATAACATGATGAACAGGTTACAAAATTCAATCAGCAGCATTGGACTTGTTTTAAGTGGAATGAATCAGGGGGATTTAACCCAATGCGTTGGGGGTGAATACAGGGGAGAACTAAAAGTTCTTCAAAACAGTACCAACGATTCAATAAAGAAACTCGGTGAAACCTTGGCCAACGTCAATCAGGCAAGTATAAACGTTTTCTCGGGATCTACAGAGCTAAAAACCGTTGCTCAGAAACTGGCTG
>JAKSDL010000656.1 GCA_022360105.1 Pseudomonadota bacterium | reverse complement strand
ATAAACTCTTCGATGACAACCGTGTTTCCTGCATCACCAAACACTTTGTCTTGCATGATCTCTTTAATTCCTCTTTCGGCACTCTCCAAATCCTGGCAAATGAGCACGCCTTTACCGGCAGCTAATCCGCTGGCTTTGATAACATAAGGAGGTTGCAACGAGGCAAGATGGGCTTTGGCTTGTTCAGGATCTTGAAACGATTGAAAATCTGCAGAAGGGATATGATGTCGCTTCATAAACTGTTTTGAAAATTCCTTGCTTCCTTCAAGCTGTGCGGCTTTTTGGCTGGCACCAAACACTTTGATCTTCTCTGCCAGAAACATTTCTGTCAGACCGTTCACGGCATAATCTTCCTGGCCAATTAAAACAAGATCTATCTGCTCATCCTTGGCTTTTTGCACAATTTTCTCGTGATCCGTTAAATACCAGCAATTGGCTATAGATTCGATACCTCCGTTTCCCGGTGTGACATGAAGGGTTTCTGTTTTGGGGCTCTGCTTGCACTTCCATGCCAGCGAGTGTTCACGTCCTCCGGCTCCTATTATTAGTATATTCATGAGTGATTGTCCGCAGATGGTTGTTGTTTGGGGGTACACTTTTTATAAACACACTCCTGAGATTATTTCTACAGCAAAAAATTCTAACCTCATTTTGCCTTCTTATTAATGACAGAACGCAACAAAAGGAGATAAAACAATATGAAAATCCACGGATGCGGGCTTTCGATTGCCGTGTGACATAGCTTTTCGCAAGTATTATCTATCGTTATGGCAGAACTGTTAAACTTTAAATACAGAATCCTGTTAATTGACAGGGAAACCGAGTCGAGAAATGCCATTATCAGAATTCTGGATGGTGAGGGATTCGAATATGATTGGGAAGCTTCAGCTGAAAAAGGGTACAAACGTTTCAGAAAACAGCATTATGATTTGATTATCAGCGAAATCAAATCCGGTGATAAAGAGATGACCGGCTTGGATCTGCTGATGCGCATCCGGGAAAACGATTCCACCGTGCCTTTTATTGTGATTTCGGATATCACTTCGGTGGAGATATCTGTTCGTGCCGTAAACTATGGTGTCGCCGGATACCTGGTCAAGCCTATCGAATCGGATGAGGCCAAGGAAACTATTACCCGGGCCATTCGCTATCACAAGGGAAGATTTCTTACCAAGGAGTTGGACAATTACCAAATGGAAAACTCCTTTGATGCCGTGATCAGCAGTGACGAGCAATCGGTTCTTAAATTATTGGATACGGTCGACAATCTGGTAGAGTTGGTTTATCCCAAGGAATATGGATCACTTCCCGATCTTAAGATGGCCATATATGAAGGATTGAGCAATGCCGTGGAGCACGGGAATAAAAAGAGTGCCGATAAAAAGATCCTCTTTAAATTAGAGCTGCGTATGGACAAAATCATGGTCCACATTAAAGATGAAGGGGAGGGTTTTGATACAAGAGAACTGGTGGGAACCGGCAGTGGAACCACAAGTTTGAATCGCGGATTGCTTTTGATCCATCATCTCATGGATGAGGTGACTTTCAGTATCAAGGGAAATGAAATCAACCTGCTGAAAATCCTTTAGGTGTGCATTTACCAAACTGAAAAAAGGGGTTTTGTTCATTGTTAAACAAAACCCCTTTTTTTTTGTCGTAAGGCTAGATAAAGCGAAAAAAAATCGATTAACGCTTTGAGAATTGGTATCTTGCTCTCGCGCCTTTCATACCGTACTTCTTGCGCTCTACTTCTCGAGCATCCCTGGTCAGGAATCCGGCTTTTCTCAGGGGTGTTCTCAGGTTCTCGCTAAAATTAACCAATGCCCTGGAAAGTCCGTGTCGAAGCGCTCCGGCTTGACCTGTTGTACCGCCACCCTTAACAGTTGCGTATACATCGAAATTTTCCATTTGTTCAGTCACTTCCAGAGGTTGCTTAACGATAATTGAGTAGATCTCTCTTTTAAAGAAATCGGACAATTCCTTCTGGTTTACCAAAATTTTGCCGCTGCCCGGTCGCAGAAATACCCTGGCTACTGATCTTTTTCTACGGCCTGTTCCGTAATACTGCTCCATAATAGTCTTTTCCTAGATTTCCAAAGGTTGTGGATTGTGATTTTGATGTGGATGTTCCGAACCAGCATATACTTTTAACTTACGCAAAGCGTCACGATTCAGCTGGTTTTTAGGCATCATACCTTTCACAGCTTTGGTGATCAGTGCTGTTGGATTTTTTTCCAGCAGGGTAGCTGTGTTCGTAGCCTTGATTCCACCGGGATAACCGGTATGATGATAATAATACTTGTCTGTCATCTTGTTTCCGGTAACCTGGATCTTCTCTGCATTGACCACAATAACATAATCACCGGTATCTACGTGGCGGGTATAAATTGGCTTGTGCTTTCCCTGGAGAACTTTTGCGATCTCGGTGGATAAGCGACCCAGGGTCTTGTCTTCAGCATCAACAATATACCAATCGCGAACCAAATCCCCGTCCTTACCGTATTGTTCCTTACGAATTGAAATTGTACTTTTCATGAACTAGCCTTCACGATTTTTTTTGGAATTTCTTAACATAAATATTAATATTTAGACTATACCCATAGGGTTGTCAATCTTTATTCGGAAGCAAGATGCAAATTGTTTGATCTGCTTCATTAACCCAATTTTCAAGGCTTTGGTGACAATTAGCAGATCGCCGACAACCATCTGTCAATTGTTACCGGAACTCACCATCTTGTCCAACAAATTTGGAATAATCTCCAGGGATTGACTTTATTAAACTGAGACCATGTATTTGGTTCATAGGAAGCCGTCGACTTGCCTGGAATCATGCTTCGGATCAGGGATTCAGCTTTTCTTTTTACCAAATCTATGTCACAGTTTTCTTTTTAAGTTTTGATATAAGAGGGTTACCGGCCTACCATTCCACGCATCGGTTGGTCTTGTTGCATCGCGAACCGGGGATTGAGGGAACTCACGCCGAGGCCGAGCAGGTGCTTGATCAAATCAAACGTCATAGTCAAAATACAATACTTCGGAAGCACAATGTACGATACAAACGAATTTCGGAAAGGATTAAGGGTTGAAATTGATGGTCATCCATACATTATGGTTGAGACTCAGTTTGTCAAACCCGGAAAGGGACAGGCCTTTACCAGGGTCAAACTGAAAAGTCTGCTAAGTGGTAATGTTATCGACCGCACCTATCGCTCAGGTGAGAAGGTAGAAAAGGCTGATGTTACAGAAAATGAGATGCAGTTTTTATATATGGCAGACGGTGCCTACCATTTCATGGATAACTCCAGCTATGAGCAGATTGAGATCCAGGAAGATCAAATTGGTGATGCCTGGAAATGGCTGCAAGAGAATATGAACGTTGATGTAGTACTGTACAAAGGCAGACCGGTGACGATTACAGTACCCAATTTTGTTGTGTTGGAGATCGAGCATTGTGAGCCCGGATTAAAAGGTGATACTGCAACCAACACGACAAAACCTGCAACCCTGGTGACAGGTGCTGAAGTACAAGTACCGTTATTCGTCAATCAGAACGAAAAAATCAAAGTGGATACCCGAACCGGTAACTACGTCGAACGAGTCAAAGAGTAATGACTGACTGGAAGCCCGGTGCCACGATCAAAACTCTGCGGCAACGGGCTGATCTGATTAAACAGATTCGTGCTTTTTTTGAAAAGCGCAACGTTCTTGAGGTCGAAACCCCGTCCATTTCCCGCTTTCCTGCTGTTGATCTTCATTTGGATTCCTTTTCCGTCAAAGCGGCGTTTGACTCCCGGACCAGCTATTTAATAACCTCTCCCGAATACCATATGAAACGACTGCTGGCCGCGGGCAGTGGTTCCATCTTTCAAATCTGCAAGGCATTTCGCAGTGACGAATCCGGAAGCAGGCACAATCCCGAGTTCACAATCCTGGAGTGGTACCGCAAGGGTTGGGATCACTGGCAATTGATGAAGGAGATCGATTGCCTGTTACAACAAATTCTGAAAACATCTCCGGCAACTTATCTCTCTTACAAAGATGCATTTAAGAACCATCTTGATATCGATCCCCTTGCATTTTCCATGAAAGACTTTGAAACAGTGTGCAGCAGAAAAAAATCTGCTCCTCCTGCGGATCTTTTAAGACCCAATGCAGATAGAGATGAACAGCTTAATTATCTAATGGGAACGTTTATCGAACCTGAATTAGGGAAAGAATCGCCGCTCTTTTTGCACGATTATCCTGCAAGCCAGGCAAACCTTGCCAAACTTTATGAAGATAAAACCGGCTATGCCATGCGCTTTGAAGTTTACTACCGTGGTACTGAACTCGGAAACGGATTTTGTGAGCTGACCGATCCTGAAACTCAACAACAACGTTTTGAGGAAGAGAACCGAGCCAGATTGGCCATGGGAAAAGAGGAATTAGCAATTGATCATAACTTCCTGGATGCATTGAAAGCTGGGATGCCTGAATGCGCGGGTGTTGCCATGGGTGTTGACAGGATGCTGATGCTGGCTTTGGGGATTGAGAACCTGGATGGGATTGTTGCTTTTTCCTGGCCCAGGGCTTGAGGACGGGGGAATGGTTGATGGGTAACGAGTTACCCATCCTACATTTTCTGAGACTTAAACTTGGAAAATCCTTCATAAACGTTATTTGATTGTACAAGACCTGTTACCGTTTTTTGTTTATTCTGCCAGTCTAATTCCCCGGCGGCCACGTAGGGCCGCGCTACCGTTAGATCGGTATTTCAAATAACCATTGTAGCTTTAAAAGAAAGCCTGAGAACTGCTAGTTTTAAGCGGATTTGTCAGCCAGGTTGATTTCAATGGCGTCGGAGATGTTTAACGCAGGTTTTTGAGATACAGTCTTGAGGCTGCTAATTAAGCAACAAGTTGTGTAGGTCTCGTCGATGATTCGCTGTAGGAACTGATGCAGGGGTAGGGCCAGATTTAAACGATTGAGTTGACTGATTAAGATGATGCCTCTTTCTTGGAAAGCCATAGCAAGCAAGGCAAATTTTATTTTATCACTGTCCCGGAGTTTGTAGATTGGATAATCAACCAAATGTTTTGCTTTGATCGCTTGCACGAAACCAAATTTTGATCGCCGCCTGCTACCGAATTGGAAGAAATCATTTCTTAAAAAAAGAAACTCTTTTACTGTCTGCGAATATACTTTATCCCCCAAAAGCAGCCGATCGCTCTGAATAAACAGTTTGTCAGCCCTCTCAATCAAACCGGATTGTTTTTTAAACCGGCCTTCGAGCAGTCCTGCCAGCGTATTCAACTGCTCATCGTTTTCGGCAATAAGCCGGTATTTCCGTCCTCTTTCAATTTCCAGGGAAATCTTGTTTAGTCCAAATGATTCGTTTTTAAAAAGAGAGACGTTTCTGAATTTCAGCAGAACTGCCATAGGGGTTGGATGTTAAGTTAGTGTGAGGCGGTAATCAATAACACCTTGTCTGAGGTGATTAAGATATTCGATGGCTTCTTCAGAACCTTCCTCGGGAGACCAGGGGGCAAATCCTTTATCAGCGTTAGGATTGTAGGGACCCTGTTTGACTTCATAAAAGACTGATCCGGGCTCGATGGAAACAATTGCATGATAAAGACCTCCCGGGATATCAACTCCCCAGAAACCCAGGGAAGCATCCAGCAGGTGTATTCCTTCAGCAGTTCCGTTGTTGTCAAACAAAACAACGGCACCTTTTCCTTTTAAAATCAGAAAAATCTCCTCACGATCAGGATTGACGTGGCGGTGAGGACGGATGTAACTGTCAGGTTCGATGGCGTTTAAAAATCGTTGAATCACATCTTCGGGTTGATGGAAGTTGTGATTCATCCGTTTGCGGGGGGAAGTCAGAGCTTTTTTTGTGATTTGCTCCAGGAGTACCTGATCGATAGGCTGTGCAACAGGAGATTTCATTGTAATTCACTCGGCGTGTTGTCAAGCATAGTGAATGTTCTTTTTCGTTTTTGCCTCATCTGAACCCACCAGGGAGACTTTTGTAAACAATTCCGAGGCCGGGGTTGCTTTTGCCAGGGCGTCTGCAGCCAGCAAAACAGCTCCTGCTGTCCAGGTT
>JAKSDL010000661.1 GCA_022360105.1 Pseudomonadota bacterium | reverse complement strand
TTTTTATTTTTTCATCAATTGTTTGCGATGATTTCATAATTGCATCAACTTGTGGATCAAACGTAAGCTCGGCAAAACACACAGAAATGGGGACATTCGCTGCTACCAGTATAATCAATAAACATGCAGTAAAATTTATTCTCATTGTGTCTCCTTAACACCCAATAACTACGAATTTAATTTAGCCAAATTAATCTCTCAATTTGGACTTTGGCAAAACATGATCAACGACAAAGAACTAAAGCATTCGGACGATGAAAGCACCTACCATATTTCATCATCTCAGCATCATGCGATTGAAGGGATATCCAATCTGGACAACCAGACTTTGAATCTGAAACCATTTAAGAATAATAATCACCCCACGATTCGATTGGATTTGCCTGGTAACTAATCCAGTGTTGATGTGAAATATCTCCTGCCTCCTTCATAATCTTTGGGTTGATTCTATACCCACAATGGGCACATCTTTAAACATACTCCCTCCTCTTTCTACAATTTTGAATCATAATACTTCGATTATCGCCACTAACTTTTCCTCAATAATTCATTTTGTTTTGGCTGAACGTGAATATCATGTGCAAAGATCAGGAAGCTCGATAGGCACAGTAATTGAATCCGAAGCAGATGCAAATTGATTTCAGAATCTCCAGCTCAATTGAAAATATCAGTTGTTTCTCAAACTGTAAATACACAAAAATACCTATAGGAAATATGATAACAACTCAACCAACCAACCTACCCATTGCATTTGTTCTCTGTCTATAATATGACAATTGAAATTTCATTTCCCAAAAAGGCAAAAAATCATGGCCGACACAAAACCAGGCCCAGATGAAATCACTTTTTCAACAGAAGACTTCCAAACATACAACTGTCCACACTGCGGCAAACCCATCGCCAAAGGTATCTTATATCACCTGAAAATGAACTGCCCAAACTGCAACAAACTGGTTGTAATCGTGGGGCTATCAACAAATGAAAAGCCACTAAAATGAATGCGAGTAGATGAACAGATAAATTTCATGAAAAGAAAATTGACATTAAGAAGCCAAGAGGCTATGTGAAATATTAGACGACCTCTTATGAGAGTTCGTTCTGATTCTCTGGCCCTGGGGCTTCGGTCTCCCCAGGGCCACTTTAAGCAGTTCAAGAATATTGAGATTAAAAGTTATAGGATATGTGATCAGTTTTTTATTATCAACTAATCCAAACCACTCTTTTTGCATTAATGAAGGATAATAAATCATGCCAGATAGAATAGCATTTGTAAAAACTGGATGGTCCGAAGATTATAAAGGTGGTCCCGTTGCTGGGAGACATACATACATCTCTGAGTTCAAAGAAGCCCACGAAAGATTCAATTTCCTAAAAGGACCCCACAATAAATATTACGCCTTCCTTCCACCGATCGGTCCAAAATACCGCCCACCACAACCTAAAAATCAAAATGATTGGCTGGTTATTTTTGTCTCAGCAAAAAATGGAAACGGTCCGCTAACAGTGGTTGGCTGGTATGAAGATGCAACTTTTGAACGTGACTATCAAAAAAGGCCAGAATACAAATTAAAACGTGATTTTGAGACATCAATTGATGGAGAAGAATTTATTTACTGTGTTAGTGCAGATTTAGCCCAACTAATCCCAATGGAAACCAGAAACATCATAGTGCCCAGTGATCACTTTAAACGAACACCGATAATATATGCTAAAGGGAATGGCAAAGATGATCCTTGGAGACAGGAATTCGCTAAATTGGCAACAACGATAATCAACAATTCAAAAGGATCGTCCCCAAAGACTAAATTCCCCGATTCAAAACATCGAAAAGCTGTGGAAAAAGCAGCCGTAGACAAGGCAATAGAATTCCTAGAAGCAAAAAACTACAAAATTACCGATAGACAGAAAAACAATTGTGGCTACGACCTCCTTGCAAAAAGAGAAAAAAAACCAAACGAACTTCATGTTGAAGTCAAAGGAACAAGCCTTAAAGAACAAAGATTTTTCATATCGAGAAATGAAATGAAATACATGCCACATCCAAATTGGAGACTCATCATAGTCACTGATGCATTGAAAAGACCAAAAGTTTCCATGCTCACTCAAAAACAGGTACAAAACAAATTTAAATTCGATGAGCTTTCATGGGAAGCAGTTCTGAAATGAGCCTGTTACAGTTAATTATTTCAGATTAGAAACAGCACAAAAAGCCGCAAAAGTCACTATACGGGTTCGGAAACAAAATTTCAAATTCTTGAATGTACAAACTCGTTTGTTGAGTAGGGTGCCCAGATGAATAAAAAAAAATGTTTTATAATAATGCCCATTTCAACTCCTGAAGCTATGATGAGACATTATGTTGGAAATGAAGATCATTTCAGACATATACTTAATCAACTATTCATACCTGCTATAGATGAGGCAGGTTTCTGTCCAGTCTCCCCTAACATAGAAGGGTCTGATTTAATACATGCTGAAATTATAAAAAATCTAATTGATTGTGAAATGGTATTGTGTGATATGTCATGTTTAAATCCCAATGTTTTTTTTGAATATGGAATCAGAACTGCACTGAACAAACCTGTTTGCGTCATTAAAGACGAATTAACAAATTCCGTTCCGTTTGATACATCTGTGATTCATTATGAAAATTATGACAGCAAGCTTGAGGTTTGGAATTTAAAACAATCAATATCAAAGTTGGCTGAACATATCAAAGTATCCAATAATAAATGCAATGGCCAAAACAAATTGTGGAGATACTTTGGGTTAAA
>JAKSDL010000018.1 GCA_022360105.1 Pseudomonadota bacterium | reverse complement strand
TTTACAAAATCCCAGGTATCGGCAATGTTCATCGAATTAAAGGCCTCATGAGTCAACCGGTTGAATCCGGAATCAAAAATGGCAATCACAACACCGGTGCCATTATAACCCAGGTTATGAACGGCAGGGACACTGATTTGATTGTTTTGGGTGTAGGATCCGCCATAATCCAAGGCCAGTGTGCTTTCCGGCTGAAGAAGCATGGATTGCTGATCGGATTTCAGTTGACCGGGAGTCACAACAGGATCAGGCGTTCGCTTGATTTTGTTCACCAAATTAACCTTTTTTACAAAATCAAAATTCGCAATGATCTCCAACGCTTCGGGAGTGGATTCTACAGACACGGCATTCAATCCCTTAAGTTGGTGTCTGACTCTAATGACTTCAGACGTTACGGCATCCAGATAAGCCGGGTTGATAGGTATGTCAGAAACGTCGACAACGTTTGCTTCACCGCGGTTGATAATTCTCCGTTGCAAAGCAGCTGGTGATAAAGCATTTTTGGCTGCTGTCAATTTCGCCCCAATGTTATCACCCTTATCTTTGAAATACACAAACGCTGCAACAGGCTGCCGTGATTCAGTTGATGACAGCAGACTTTGTATTTTTGCTGATAATTTAGGGTTGTTTCCCTGCGCTGATAAACCAACAGGCAGACAAAACAACACAGCTAGCAGTCCAAAGCGGACCGCCAGTGTTTTAAAGTTGACCATGGCTCTCTCCTAAATAGTTGATAAAATATTTATTAAAAAGCGAAAATATCACTTTAGGAGATGATAATTTCCGAGTCAAGAAATATTTATTTAATCGAAAAAAATTAAATTATCGCTATTGGGCGATCAATTTTTAATGAAGGTTGAATGGGGAAGATTTTCTAATGTCTTATCTATATAAGGGGATTAAGAGCTATTTTGAGAAAAAATATGGAGAGAGGTAATTTAAGATTTTTTATGAATTATCGTTAACTATAAATAAAAGAAATAAAATCTTAATATTTTGATTCTAATTGATCGAAATTGTCAGTAAGTCGCAAATATTAATGAATATCGTAAGCAGAACCATCGCTTTCAATTTCAGGCTCATCGTTTTCCTGGATTTTCCTGACCTTATCCAGCAGATAATACGCTTGTTCATTTAGCAAACGGACATTGCGATTGGCAATTTTCGTGTATCTATTAACAGCCTGAACGCAAACGGAGGCTTGGGTCCGCATTTCCGTGGGAGTCAATTCAAAATTATGGATGATTTCATTTAGGGTTTTCTCAATAATTTTTAAAGAATCCTCCATGCCATCCAGGTTGATTTCCAGATCAGATAAGTTGGACATTCAGTCCCCTTGTGTGATGATTGTCTGATTGAAGGCAACATAGCCAGTGTATCAAATTACTCAATAATAAATGCCAGAACTGTGCAAACAAACCGAGGTTTCTCAAAGCACCCAAGTTAACAATTTTGGTAGTCATGTGGGATGGGTAACTCGTTACCCATCAACTCGATTCAAAAGGAGGATGATTGGTTACTCATATTTCTCCCGATGGGCAACGGAGTTGCCCATCCTACGGTCTATCGTACAATAAAAGATCAATCGAGGCATGATATGAATTGATGCTATCCGGCGACAGCCTGCCCATCTTGTGGTACCGATAGCAAAATCACTTCGGGTGGGGGACGGCTCCGGCGTAAAAAATGTCACACTTGCTGCCGAACACGGAGGTAACGCCTTTGGCGATGGTTGTCAGCGGGGAAGCCAGAACCTTACCTACGAAAGACATGGAGTTTAATTCCGGTTCCAATAAGGGGCCATTTAACATTTGACTGAATTCAATGCATCCCTTGGAATCCAGCAACGCTATCTGAATATTGCGATATTTTTGGGAATTCAGATCCAATTTACCACCGGCAGCAACCCTGTATTTGCGGGTGGCAAAAGCAACATCCCAGCTTTGGGCGATACCGCGTTTGATACGCCAGTCGAATCGTACATGAGGAATTCTGGTTTTCTTTTTTTTGCCGCTATGGGCTGCAATGCTTGTTACATCAATCGATTTTGACGCAAGCAAACCAAGCGGACCGAGTATCATGTAAGCACCGATATCAAAAACGCCCAGACTCTGGCTTTTTCTGTAATTCTTGATCATGGCATCGAGATCCATTTCATAAAGTGTGAGATGTTCACCTCTTAGACCCAATTTGCCATACAGTTTTTTTACCAACGTTTTTAAGGTTGTACCCTGACTGGTTAGTTTGAAATTGGCATCCAAAACTCCGGACGCCTTTACTTTAGCATCGTATGTTTTTAACACCCTGTTTAAATCGACATCGTTTAGATCCATTTCGAGATCATATCCGATTCGTGGATTTCTGAAGTC
>JAKSDL010000690.1 GCA_022360105.1 Pseudomonadota bacterium | reverse complement strand
TCAAAAACAGTTGGCTATAGCGGGTGAGAAAAAACCTGATGTGGTGATTGGATGCGCAGGCGGGGGAAGCAATTTTGCAGGGCTCGCCTTTCCGTTTGTAAATGACAAGATTAATGGTGTGGATATAGAGATTATTCCTGTAGAACCCGCCTCCTGTCCTACCATGACAAGAGCTCCTTTTGTGTATGATCATGGTGATATTGCCAAGATGACACCGCTCCTGCCCATGCATTCGCTGGGTCACGCATTTGTTCCACCTCCAATTCATGCAGGTGGATTGAGATATCATGGAATGGCACCTCTTGTCTCCCAGGCTGCCGTGGAAGGATTGATTACACCGGAAGCAATTCAGCAGCTGGAATGCTACGAGGCAGCTCTTCTTTTTGCCAAGACAGAGGGCATGATTGTAGCCCCTGAAACAAGCCATGCTGTGGCAATGGCTATACAAAAGGCAAAACAGGCTAAGGAAGAAGGAAAGGAAAAAGTTATCATATTCAATCTAAGCGGTCATGGACTTATGGACCTCAATGGATACGATGCCTTTATGTCCGGTAAACTGTTTAATTATTCTCTGCCCCAGGAGGATATGGATCAATCTCTGCAGGCGCTTCAAGGTCATCCGGCTGCAGAGATGGGAAAAACGGGAAAATGGTAGTTTAGGTCTAACCAAATCCCGGGGTGAATGCAGCCGCGATACCCTCGTTTCCCCCTTGTCGTTGCTGCGTTTACCCTTTTCTTCAGCAGTATTCAGGAGTGCCCTTTGGAACGATACGACGAACAAAACAACTATTGCCGTATGTTGGGACATTACATCCCATTCAAGTACTGCAGAACCCAGCAAAACGGTATGCCGTGTGCTAAAATCCTGGATTGCCATTTTGAGCGTATTCCCATTCAGGAGTTTATCAATACGCATTACAGCGAAGCAGAGCAAATCACCATCTTCAAGCAACAGCCCCCCAAAATGACCTCCATTCTCCAATTGGTTGCACAGGCCAAAGCCAGACAAAATTAACTGGTGCCTGAACGGAAAATCGTTAAACCCTCATCCAGCCTTATGCCGGATGCCGAAACTCAGCTTGGAGATTAACGTGCAGTCAGCTTTCAGCGTTTAGCTGAAGACATTAAATTAATGACATTAATCGGCTATCAGCTGTCGGTTTTTGGAATAATTAATCAGGTTTGGAAGAGAGTATGGAAAAACCAGCTCTCAGTTCGGGCAGTTACCTCTGTCTTTTGAACTATTTTTCATCCGGTTGCCTAATAATCGGAGCCAAACTCTTGCCTATTGCCTTAAACAGCGTTAAGCTGTTTCCACTTTTATCTCTAAATCTGCAATATCAGAACTTCTATCCAGGTTTGATATATGAGAACATATCTCGTCACTCTAGCGTTCATAACATTGATGTCAGTAACGTTGCTGGCAAATACGGATATCTGTGTTGAGGGAAACTGTATCAATGGCGAAGGAAGCTATCTTTGGGAAGACGGAGGGACCTATAAGGGTTTTTTTAAAAACAAATTAAGACACGGCAAAGGCAAAATGGTTTACGGGGAGGATGGTCAAGTCTATGAAGGTGAATGGAAAAACGATCAGCCTCACGGCCAGGGCACCATGGTCTTTCTCGACGGGGAAAAATATGTAGGAGGATGGATAGAAGGCAAACAGCATGGAAAAGGGACTGTCACTTTTCCTGATGGAGACATTTTCCGGGGACAGCTATCCAGGGGAAAATGGCATGGTAAAGGAACATTCATTTATCAGGACGGAACAAAATTTATAGGCACCTGGAAGAACAATAAAATGGATGGCGAAGGAACCTATATATACTCAGATGGCACCAAAAAATCGGTCTTATATAGAAACGGAGTGCTTCAGGAAACAGACACTCAGGATTAGTCTGATGTTATATACAATCCGGATTCATGACGGTAGGTAATTCCGGCACTTCCGGATTGGGTTTAACCGATTGGCTGGCCGGATGAATCATAAGATCCATATCTTCGAGAGGAATTGTACCCAGTATCACCTCATCGCCTAAAATCAAGGCTCCCGTATAACACTTTCTGTCATCAAACTCTACCAACACGGGACCCGAGTAAGAGCAATTAACCATTCTTCCATCAGCGACCACCACATTTCTTTTTTCCAATTCCTGCAGGCCAAGTCGAATAGCCAGATATTTGGGCAGACAAAGGTTTATAGATCCCGTATCCACCAGGGCTGTTGTTTCATTGGGTGCCAGATTCTCTTTTAACGGATTGGAAAGCTTGATGGAAATTCGGATTGCGCCCATGACTATCGATCCATATAAGTGAAAAGAAACAATGATTTGACCGGATGCATTAATTCTAGCCTTATTCTCACCCTATGACCAGCTGCAATGTTTGGAACGGTTACCGGTTATCGGCTATTATTTGCTTTGGGCAGGTTAATAGCACTTTTCGTGCTTCTTCTGTCAAATTGCAGGTCATTTCAGAAAATTTGTTGCAACAGACTTTGAGGAAACGATTTCATTTTTGACATGGCACGTTCAATACGCCGAAAATAGTTTTGTGTCCCATGACTGCCGCATTTAGGAAGTCTGTCAAAGTTGAAGCCGGTCCTGGCAAATTGCTCTCCTTTGGACACTCCGCACAGGTGAATAATGGCTGCCAATTGGTGTTTTCTTCTTAGACTTGTTTTTTCCAGACCGTTTTTTTTCAGAATTCGATTGATATAATAATGTAACCTGGCTGATGTCATCTCAATAGCATGAGATGGCCAAAAGCGGGAATACAACCCGTTAAACCAGCACCCCGACAGATCAGGAAATGGCTTTTTTAATGCCACCTGATGGTTATGGATACAAAATCGTTTGGCATCCTCGAAAGTAGGCTTTGTATATTGATAAAGGCCTGCAGCAGTGGAAGCCGGGGCATATAGTCTGGTAATGTCGGTGGTAAGCCTCCATTTCCATTTTGGCAGAATCAATGGATTCCCGGCACTTTCCGCCTGGGCAAGCCCGGCTAGAAACCTGGGGGTCATAATCGATGTAGAATGTCTTTTGAAAAGGTGCTGATAGACCTGCCAGGTGGAACGGCTGGATTTGTAGTTGTTTCCGGCAAGCAACCCAACCAGGATGGCTGGATTTCTATAAACCTGCAGGACCCAGTTGGCAGAGATAAGAAACACGGAAAACAGCAACAGGTAAAAGAGAACCCTCAATTTCCGTCTCATGTCGGGAACCTCCTGATCAATGTTCGACGAGTCCCGTAATGGCACCCCGGGGGCAGATGTCAGCACAAGAACCACAATCGGTGCAAAGCGCAGGATCGATTACAGCAGCCCTGATTGACTCATCAAAAGAGATGGCATCCATGGGGCATTCTTCAATGCAGCATTTTGATTGTCTGCATTGAGTAGGAATAACTTGATACGGCATATCTTTAACTAACAAGCAAACTATTTAACAGCGTTCATTTCACTGAAAACTTTATAGAGGCCCTGGGTACCCAGGTTTTCATAGCCCAAGGCTGCAGCTGCCACATAGAACTGATTTGCCAGGGCCAGTCCGGGCAGAGATAAATTCATGCGTTTTGCTTCATCCAGGGCGATTCCCATGTCTTTAATAAAATGTTTGATAAAAAAGCCGGGATCAAAATCCCCTTTCACAATACGTCTGCCCAGGTTGTTGATCGACCAGGAACTGGCAGCTCCTTTACCAATGACGTCGATAACACCATCCGGATCCAGTCCTGCCTTAAAAGCGTATAACAGGGATTCCACGACTCCGATCATCGTGGATGCGATTAGAATTTGATTGCTCATCTTTGTATGTTGCCCGGCTCCGGCGCTTCCCATGTATGCAATGTTTTCCCCCATAACCTGGAACATGGGTAATACAGCGTCATAGGCTGCTTTATCACCACCAACCATAATGGCAAGTTTACCTTCTCTTGCACCCAGGTCTCCTCCAGAAACAGGGGCATCGAGCGAGAGAACGTTTTTCTTTTTCGCCATTTGTGCAATTTTGTCTGCCAAAACCGGTTCGGACGTTGTCATATCAACCAGAATGCAGCCTTCACGGGCTGTTTGCAGGGCTCCTTGTTGGCCCAGAATCACCTCTTCGACATCTGCCGGAAACCCGACAATGCTGAAAATAACCCGGCTGTTTTTTGCCACGTCTGCCGGAGAATCGCACCACGTTGCACCCTCTGCCTCCAGATTTGCTGCTTTTTCTTTGCTGCGATTATAAACAAATGCCTGATATCCGGCCTTAATTAGATGCAAACACATGGATTGACCCATGACACCGGTCCCAATCCAACCAATAGTCTCTTTTCCCATCGCCATCTCCGGTAGGTCTTGTTAACAAAGTCTGTAATATGTCGTCTGTTCTTGCAGTTTAGTGAAAAAACACAAATTAGAAAACCGAAAAGGTAGGGCAGGGCGGCTGAATGCGGTTTGCTGTTTTAATGGGCCCCCAAATATGATATCTTCAAATGCTCATTGAAAAAAGTAGACAGCCAAAGATTTGGCGATGCTGACAATCTGAAAGGTGAATCACGAAGGGACACTGTTTTTTATCAACCTGAAAATCAACAATCTTTATTCTGAAAACATAAATGGATCGAAATGGATAAACATGTCGATGTTGCAATAATTGGCGCCGGTAGTGCCGGACTCTCGGCTGCCGGTGAAGTCAAGAAAAAAACTGACAATTTTTTGATTATCAACTCCGGTCATTATGGAACGACGTGTGCCAGGGTAGGATGTATGCCATCCAAAGTGTTGATCATGGCAGCGGATGATTTTCATCGCCGGGAACGGCTGGAGGAAGCAGGCATCCTGGGAGGTGAGGCTTTACATGTGGATAAACGCAAGGTCATGAGTTATGTAAGATCACTTAGAGATTTCTATGTGTCCAGTGTCATGGAAGGCATGAGTGGTGACAAAACGCATAATCTGGAAGGACAAGCCCGATTTATCGAACCCACGGTGTTGGATGTGGATGGGCAGATAATCCGTGCCAGGAAAGTCATTATTGCCACAGGTTCCAAGCCGGTATTCCCAAAGGCATGGGAACCAATGAAATCGCAACTGATAACCAGTGATGACATTTTTGAGATGGAAACCCTGCCGGATTCAGCTGCCATTATCGGGTTGGGAGTGATCGGATTGGAGTTGGGACAGGCTATGGCTAGACTGGGCGTGAATGTCGTTGGTATGGGATCTTCCAATACTATCGCCGGTATCAGTGATCCCGTTATCCTTGAACAGGCAAGAGAAAATCTGGAAAAGGATTTTCCCATGTTTCTAAACAGTAGAGCCGAACTCAGCCAAAAAGATGGAAAAATACTGGCTAAATCAGGTTCCCATGAGTATCTGGTCGATAAAGTCCTGTTGAGTATGGGGCGACGTCCTAATTTAGAAGCCTTGGGACTGGAAGACATTGGTGTGCCCATGGATAATAGGAATATTCCTGTCTTTGATTCCAGCACCATGCAAATCAAAGACATGCCTATCTATATTGCAGGCGATGTTGTGGTCGATCGGGCCATTTTGCACGAGGCCTCGGATGAGGGCCGCATCGCAGGGTATAATGCTGTTCATGAAGAACAGCAATGTTTCAGGCGACGCATACCCATGGGTATCTGTTTTTCAGACCCCAATATCGGTTTTGCCGGATTTCGTTATGGACAAATAAAGGACGTTGATCCGGTTATCGGAGAGGTAAGTTTTAAATCCCAGGGCAGGGCAAGAGCCATGCGAAGAAACAATGGCCATGCCAGGCTTTATGCCAGTCGGAGCACCGGTAAACTGTTAGGAGCTGAAATGGTTGCTCCTTCCGGGGAACACCTGATCCATCTCCTGACTTGGTCGATTCAGATGCAGCAGGACGTTTTTGGTCTTTTGCGAATGCCATTCTACCACCCGGTCGTGGAAGAAGGATTAAGAACGGCACTTCGTTCCATCGCCAAGAAAATTGGCGGAAAACGTAGCGAGTTTGAAATGTCTGAGTGCTATGAAAGCTGCATCGATCCCCTTTGCTAGTAATCAGTTTGGAAGTTGAACTTTTTATCCCTGTATTGTTTAAAATTAACAGTTGGTTGACATTCTCCCGAGATTCATGTAATCGAACGTTGACGATTGAGACTGGCAAAACGGAATTTCTGAATTTGGAATTTATTCCCAAACTGTCATAACGGAAATGGCAATCAACGGACAAACAAAGGAGAGATATGGGCGTATACAGTGACCGATTCTGGAAGAAGAACTGGGATGAAGGAATTGATGACCTGAAACCGGAGGAGTACGACACAACCTATGTTGAAATGATCGAGGAAAGCTTTAAAAAGTATGCTGACAAGCTCGCCTTCGATTACCTGGGAGTCGGCAAAACCTTCGGTGAATTGGATGACTATGCGAATCAATTCGCCAACATGCTGTTGGAACAGGGCTTTAAAAAAGGTGATGTGGTTGGAATCAATTTGCCCAACACTCCCCAGTATTTAATAGCCTTAGTCGGTACACTGAGAGCAGGTTGTATCATTTCCGGAGTGTCACCGTTGCTTTCTGCGGAGCAAATTAAATACCAGATTAATGATTTGACCAGCACCGGCAAAAAGGCGGCCCTGGTTACCCTGGATGCGATATTTGCCCACCATCTGACCAAGATAGCCGGCGATATGCCTAACCTGGATCTGGTCATAGTTACCAGTCCGGTCAGTTTTTTGCCCAAGATCAAACAGGTTTTGGGGAAATTGCTGAAGAAGGTTCCATCCGGCAAAGTTACACCACTGCCCGGGAAAACCATCCTGGATCTGCATAAGGATGTTCTGGCCAAACAACCTAAAACACCTGTCAAAATGGACATTTCCCCTGATGACCTGGGGTGGATTCAGTATACGGGAGGCACGACCGGACCTCCAAAAGGTGCCACCCTCAGCCATAGAAACATTGCCCATAACCTAATCACCATTAATCGCTGGCTGGGTTGGGAGGGGAGTGTCGGAGTGGTTCTTTCCGGATTTCCCATGTTTCATATCGCAGGGTTGACTATGTGTGAAAGCTCACTATTTCTCGGTTGGACACAACTAATGATTCCTAATCCCAGGGATACGGATCACATTTGCAATATGATCGAGAAATTCAAACCGACCGCCATGGTCAATGTGCCTTCCCTTTATCAAATGTTGATGGCCAATCCTCGCTTTAAAGACCTTGATCATTCCAATCTCAGCGGGTGTATCTCCGCGGCTTCACCTTTTCCTAAAGAATCTCAAATGGAGTTCGAGAAAATTGTAGGAGAGCAAAAATTACTGGAAGCCTACGGAATGACTGAAACATCTCCTTTATCCATGATGAACCCGTCAAAAGGAGAAAAAAGACTGGGCACCGTTGGTATGCCCTTCAGCAACGTGGAACTGAAACTGGCTAGCCCTGAAACGGGTGAAGAGGTTCCCCTGGGTGAGCCCGGTGAAATCTGTCTCAAAGGGCCTCTCGTCATGCAGGGTTATTTCAACAAGCCTGAGGAAACCAAAAAGGTCTTTGATGAAGAAGGCTTCATGCACACAGGCGACGTCGGCATCATGGATGAAGATGGCTATGTCAAAATTGTAGACCGAACCAAGGATATGATTATTGTGGGTGGATTCAAGGTTTTTTCCAGCAAAGTAGAGGACATCCTTGCCCAGCATCCGGCCATCGGATTATTGGCTTTGATTGGTATTCAAAATCCCGATCGACCCGGATCTGAGCTGGTAAAAGCCTATATCCAGTTGGATGTTGACTACGATTTTGATGGCAATTATGACGCCTTGAAACAAGATATAACAACCTTTGCCAAGGCAAAATGTTCGCCGTATGAAGTCCCGAAAGAGATTGAGTTTATGAAGGAGATTCCCCTGACAACAGTAGGCAAGGTTGACAAAAAGGTATTGCGAAAACGATAAGCAACCGAACCTGCATGCCGGAAGCCCTAAATAGCTTCCGGCTCTCCCCTGGGAAACAACAGCGAAAAGGTAGCTCCCATTCCCGTTCCTTTGCTTTCCACGAAAATTCTCGCTTGCATTTCGCTCATGTAGTTCGCGCAGTTATGCAATCCAAATCCAAGACCTTTGGGTTTTGTTGTGTATCCATGCATGAAGACTTTAGTCAGGTTGTCACTCACAATCCCTTCTCCGCTGTCTTTTACCCTGATAATGTTGTTTTCCTGGTCGGTTTCCACGGAAAACTGCAGCAATCTTTCTTCCAGTGGTTTGCTTTTCATGGCATCAATGGCGTTTTCTATCAGATTGACCAGGACATACATCAATTTCGATTTTTGTACTCGACTATAAACTTGAGTGTCGTACAATTTTCTAACAGTGATGTTATTTTTAATGATAAGATCTGTTTGCATTTTCAGGGCTTCTTCGATCATGGTTCCCAGGTCAACATTATCTTCCATGCTTTCCTGCCCTATATAATCCCTTTGAGAGAGTATCGTATCCGAGATTTTAGATACGAAATTCACAACGTCTTCCAGGTTCTGTTCCACTTTTTTATAATCTTTGCCCATTTCATTCTCAAGCAGAAGATAATAGTTTATTAATGAAACCGCTTTGGGATCCTTTTTTAAAAACCCTTTCAAATCGTCTGTATCCTTGATGATGCGATTTGCTTCAATCATCCCCTTCAAGGTTTGGCTGTTCTGAACGCTGGAGAGAGCTAGATCTGCAGATAGTTTCAGACTGTTTAATGAATTTCCGACATTGTGTAAAATGTCGGCTGCGATATCTCCCATGCCGGCTTTGTGGGCTTTTTGAACCAATTCCTGCTGCAATGCCTTTAATTCTTCTTCAGCCTGCTTGCGTTTGGTAACGTTAGTGATAGTCACCATGACACCTTTAGTGACATCATCCTCTCCCTTAATACCGGCAAACCGGTACTCATACCATTGTTTGGGCAGCTTGTGATCGATCTGAACCTCAATCATATCGCTGAGCCCTCTCTTTAGGACATTGTTCAAGGAATCCAGGATAAGGGGCATGGCTGAAGGTTCCAGAACTTCTTTTGCCGGCTTTCCAAACGGATCTTCCTGATCGGGCTCCGGTTTATTACAATAAAATACTTCCAGGTTTTCATCTATAGCGATTATCCTGTCCGGTGAATTCTGCAGCAAAGAACTGCTGATCGCTTCAGCCTTCTTCAATTGGATGGTCCTGTCTTCAACTTTTTTCTCAAGATTCAAATTCAGCTGCTCAAGGGATTTGGACTGTTTTTCTATGGTTGTCTGGTATTCTTCGTTTTTTAATCTGCTAACTGCCCCAGCCCTGGCCAGCACAAAGCCCTGGGTGATGATAAAAAACAGGTACCCGTATTGAAAATAAAGATCCGTTTTGACTATAAGAAGTGCAAACAGGATGTCGTTTAAGGCAGTGCCAACCAAAATGAGATACCCGAATAGAGACAGCAAAATGGTCAACTGCCTTTGGCGAATCCACTGCCAGCCCATGAGGATCACCCCCCAGAGAATACTCAAAATGAGTACCGGGTAAAAATAATCCAAAATCTGTGTTGCTCGGTAATTGGATAGAAAAGTGACCAGGACAATAAAAAGTAAGCTAAATAAATATATGGTTGAGTGGATTTTTCGAATCAGGCTATTTTTGTGTATATCAATATTAGCGGCTAATAAGAGCTTGGAAAAAAACTTGATCGTGACGATGGGGATCAAACCTGTGCTGATCAATCTGATCTTCTGGAGAATGAAATAGATGAACTTGTCACCATCGAGATGCTCGTAGAGGGGGAGAAACAGGCCATTCTGAATCAAGGCAATAAACAGGACAATGACTCCGGACAAACCCAGCCAAAACGATGCTGTTTCCCGACGATAGAAGCCGAATATCACAAAACTGTATATTGTAACTATGAATACAGCACCAAATGATGCATAAAGTAACGTGTGGCCGGTTCGGTCAAACACCTCAGCAGGACTTCCAAGGATAGGAACATAACGAATACCGCCATGATAGTGATGGAAATTGGAAAATTCCCAGAGCAACGTGATTCTTCCCGATGCACTGAAATCACCATAAAAAGGGAGAAGACTGGGCGCTGAAGTTTGAGACAATTTGCCGGGAGTACCACGTCCACCGATCTCATCGATACTGCCATCGCTGTGAAGCAAATAAAGCCGGTGGGCGGACCCTCCCATGTTTAAAAACAAACTCAATTGTGTTGGTCTGTCAGGTAACAGAAGATTGAGTTTATAGGTGGCAAAGGCTTTACCGCCCATGGGTTTTCCCGAAGGTAATAGGTATTTGTTAAATGCCTGTGGTACCTCTATCAGTCCATCCGTATGCTCAAGACCCTTCAGCTTTAAATCGCTGGCCAGAAGCTTGTTGGCATAAAAAATCCATTGTCCGGTCAGTTTGATGCTGCCGCCTGTATTAAAATCCCAGTGTCTAAGATCGATTGTTCCTTGTTTTATTAAAGGAGCATGTAATTCAGAGCCTGCAACCATCGAGGCCAAGAAACAGGTATAGATAAGCAGATAGAGGATTATGCGTGCTCTCATAACTCGATTGAATCAGGAAAAATTCATCCCAAAAAAACGTATGCAGCTATTAAAAACATAAACGGAAGCGTTAGTAAAGAAAGCAGGGTCGATACAATCAGTACTGAACCGGCAAATTTCGAATCAACGCCATATCTCAAGGGGAGTACAACAGAGAATACTGCTGAAGGGAGGCCTGATGCCACGGAAACAACAACAGCCCTCTGCCCGGAAAATCCAAAAACCAAAGCAGCGACCATACCCAATGCCAGGCCAAGGGCCATCCGCAGGAAAACACCGATAATGACACGACCGTTGAGGGACAGCTTGTAGCGATTCAAAGTGATGCCAATGGCAAACGTGGCAAGAGGCGGGGCTGCATCGCCACAGAACTTCATGGCTTCAAGCAAAGAGCTGTGAACCTGGACATTGCCAATGTTAAAACCGAAACCAAGAATGATTGCCCAGACTAATGGCGAGCGAATCATTTCTTTTAACCCTTTCAGGTTGAAACTGCCGGTAACAATGACAATCCCAAGGGTGAAAATATAGAAGGTCTGAATTTGGTCATAGATGATTATCAGGTTCATGGCGGCCAGGCCTCCCCACAATTTCATGATCGGAATACCCAGAAATCCGGAATTCATAAAAATCAATGGAGGGGCAACGGCCTGAAGTTTTAAATTCAGAATTTTACAAAACAGCCAACTGACAGCAAGCATGAGTGCAACCACAAATGTAACAACCCCGGCCAATCGGCCAATTTCATCTATGGGTATGCGAACGGTACAAAACGAATAAAAAACCAGCAAAGGCATGAAAAAATCTGTTACAACCCTTACCAAAGGGCCTTCAGAAAGGGAGTAAAACCTGGCAATCAGAAACCCTCCTCCGATCAGGATCAACAGCGGCAGCAGAATAGTTATTGAATTAACAGTCATTGAGATAAATTATGAAACAGTAACAGATTGGGATGATGGGGCGGTTTGAACGCTTGAAACGCCCGGTATATTCGGTTTAAAAATGGCTAACAGGGAAGGCAGGATGATCAGTGATCCAAAGGCAGTCGTGAACATCGAAACTGCCGTAATCCAGCCAATATTGGCGATCACACCGTATTGGGAAAACAATAACACCAGAAAACCGATGCCAACTGCAGAGGCATTGGAAAGTATGGCTCGGGAGGTTTGAGAAACAGCATTAACGATAGATTCATCGTATGCTCCGCCAATCTTCAGGAACAATTTAAAGCGGCTGAAGTAATGGATTGCGTAATCGATCCCGACCCCCATACCGACAGACGCGATAATGGAAGTGCCGATGTTGAGAGTCACGTTAAACAACCACATCAACGTGAAGTTAAACAGCACGGCGGTGAAGACAGGCAAGGCTGTAAATAACCCAATAATAGGAGATCGAAACATTATTGACATCAATATGGTTATCGTGGCCAAAATAGTAATCAGACTGTAAATCTGGCTGTCAATAATCAGATCCATCATGACGACCCGAATATAATGATTCGCGTAGCGAACGTTGATATTTTCCGGAAAATTTTCCGTGAGGTAGGAATTCAGTTTCTCCAGCAACAACTTTAATCGTTGACTGCTCATATCTTTCAATCGCACCGAAATTCTGCTTATCTTGTATTCAGGATCTACATACTGTTCCAAGGTTTCGCCGCCGCTCATTTCGTATAACAGCAAAAATTGCGCGACCTGGAGGTGACCCGGGATGGTTTCTGTCACCTCCCTGTTAATTGTTTTCCCTTTTTTGTGTTCGGTGATCAGTCGCCTGATTTCTTCGGTTTCATTGGGCAAACGCTCATACCGGGGATCGTTGTCGTGCAGGACGTAGTTAATTCGCTTAATCAAATCCACCAGGGAAAGGGAATAACTCACCAGTTCATCCTGTTCACAAAACCGCTGCAGGTCCTCCATGGCTTTTAACAGCTTCGGATCTTTCATGGCATCTGTGTTCCCGCTTTCTATCACAATATCCAGGCTGGTGATGCCGCCCAAGTTATCCTGGATACTTTCGGTAGCAGCTCGAAAAACGTTGCCGGGCTTCAGATACCGTACTTCGTCAGATTCCACGGTGATGTTCAGAATGCCAAATATAGAAGCAAACAAAAACAACAGTGAAACACCGGCTACCGATTTTTTGTGGGCCAACAGCCAGCTTGCCAAATCGGAGACCACCATTTCAAATTTTCCGTGGTCATGGTGATTTGTGGATGATTGGTCCAAAATTGGGGTCTTTTCCGGGGTTCCGGATTGTTTGAAAAATGAGATCAGGGCCGGAATAAACAGCAATGAGAATAACATGGCCACCATCACACCAAATGCCAGGTAGATACCCATATTCCGAATTGATACTCCGGGTGCTGTGACCAACGATGCAAACCCAAGACTGGTGGTGACTGAAGTCAATAAGACGGGAAGGCTTAGTAACTTCATAGTGGTTTTGACTGCATCGGGCAATGATTTGCCTTTTCGCTTGATAGACAAAAACTCACTGATAATGTGGATACCATCCGCACAGCCAATGGCGATCAATACCACAGGAATAGCAGTTTCAACAATGGTGATAGGAGAGCCCAACATGGCCTTAAATCCGAAGGTCCAGGTTACGGCAAACAAGGTCACAAGAATTGGAACCAGCATACCGGTGAAACTTCTAAGCATCAAAAAGATCAAGAGAGCCACTGTGACAATCGCCAAGGGAAATAAGTTTTTTAGATCATTTTGCATGTATTCGGAAATAAAGGCTTTCAACATGGCAGGACCTGAAAAATCCAGGCTGATCCCGGGATAACGCTGTCGAAGCTCGTTTAGCTTAACCAGTGTTTTTTCTTTCAATGCCATGATGGTATCTTCCTCGATACCAATCTCTGTCGGAACACCAGCCAATACTACGGCACTTTTTTCATCCTCACTGACCAGTTTTCCTCGGAAGAGAGGATTTGCCCGTATTTTTTTTCTTATTTTCGAAATGATCTGTTCATTTAATTCTTCCAGGGAATCCTCTTCAACCAGGGGATCAATGATCAATTCTCCATCGCGTCCCTCCATATCATCAACATTGGTAATGCTGAGCACATCATCTTCATCGATCTCATCCAATTCCTCAAAAAAGAGAGTCAACTCATGAATCAGCTGTAATGCTTCTTTGGTATAGATACCGTTTTTTGAGTTAACACCCACAACAATCTCATCAGTTGCACCAAACAGATCTTCAACCCTGCTGGAGAATAAGAAATCGGGATGATCCCCCGGAACCAGGGATGAGACTCCTGCATCTTTTGTTAGATATTGAATGTTGTAAGCGAAAGGTATCGAGCAGGAGATGAGAAAAATAATAATAACAATACGATATCTTAGAATCAAATTGATCATGATCGGTTTGAAATTGATTCCCAGTGAAAAGGTTTTGATTAACTGACAGATAGCCTGACATAACAATCAGTTCATTTCATACCTATCTTGGCATATCGTCCAGTTTTAATTTTGTCCTGCCTGGGGGCAGGTTTGCGTAATAGTGTGTATTTTGATCTGAACCCTGGTCTGTGGAACGAACTAGGCGGGATGTTTATTTGGGTTTTAGATAGAAATCTATTATTCTGATATTTCGTGGTATTCGAAACGAGGTGGTTGTTTTTTTAGAGGACAGCGTACAACAGGACAGTTACGAACAGGATCATCGGCCTGCAGGGGAGGTCTTTTCCCATTTTTATCTTGTTCCAACTTCCACTGACGGGCTTCCTGCTCAGAGTTTACAGTTCCTACGGTAACGCTGTGTTTGCCAAAGCAGTGAATAGTCTCACAAATTAAACTAAATCGAGATGACATCGATAAATCTCAACTATCAGGGGTTTCGAAAAGTATTCGATAAAAGAATAGTACTCAAAAAAAATCCCATTGTCAATCCGCATAAATTCTGGTTTAGGGGCAATGGATCAGGGAAAAGTCTTTTTAAATTATTGACAGGCAATGGGAACTTCATTAGATTTATTCTATCGAATAACGTTCGGAATAAAAATACTTTTCTAAGTGCTGAAATATAAAGGATTTTTAATGTACTCGGATTTACAAAACAAAACTGTCTTGGTAACCGGCTCGGGTAAGCGATCGGGAATCGGATATGCTATTGCACGCAAGTTTGCTGAAAACGGATCAAACGTTGTTATATCGGATTTAGGCGACCAAATTGATAAGGATAATCCAATCAAGACCGGAACCAGTGGAGAAATGAACGAAATCGTTCAGGAGTTTTCCAAGGAGTGTGGGGTAAAGGCACATGCTGTCGCATTTGATGTGACCGACAACCAGTCAATTCAGGCAGCCGTGAATTCTGTCAACGAGGAATTCGGTGATTTACAGGTGCTGGTTAACAATGCCGGGGCCAGCTTTGGGGTTCCGAACACGGTGCAGAATTATGACGAAAGTGCCTGGATGAAAACGATTGATGTCAATCTTCACAGTGTTTTCCGGGTTTCCCGAGCAATTTTACCTCTAATGGTTGGTGCAGGTGGCACCATTGTCAATGTGGCCTCCCGAGCAGGAAAAGTTCCGCCTCTTTTCAATGGTGCCTATGCTGTGGCGAAATCGGGTGTGATTATGTTAACAAAGGTTATGGCAAAGGAGCTGGCAGGCAATAAGATCCGGGTCAATGCGGTCTGTCCGGGACAGATCATGACAGATTTGGAAAGCTGGCGCTTTGATTTGGAAGCGGATTTCCTGGGAACCTCGGCGAAGCACCAGGAAGAGGAAATGTGCAAAACCATCCCTCTTAACAGAATTGGCGCCCCTGAAGAGGTAGCCAAGCTGGTGGCATACCTGGCTTCGGATGAAGCATCCTATATTACAGGCCAGGCCATGAACGTCACCGGAGGCCAGCTGATGGAACTATGAAGGACGGTTACCGGTTATGGGGTGTCAACTATCAGTTTATAATGTGTAAACATTTCAATATTTGGAATTGAAAGCGTAGCTTTCACAGATTGAAAATCTTAAATCTAAACTCAAAAATCTAAAATGAAGAAGACTGGTGGACAAATAGCGGCGGAAACGCTTAGGGAGAAAGGGGTAAAGCAGGTGTTTACCTTAAGTGGAGGACATATTTCCCCAATTTATAAATTCCTGGAAGAGTTCAAGATAACTCTCTTTGATACAAGGCATGAACAAAGTGCCGTTTTCATGGCAGAAGCATACGGCAGAATGCAGCGAGAACCGGGAGTGGCAATGGTCACAGCCGGACCGGGATTTACCAATGCCCTTTCCGCCGTGGCCAATGCCTACATGGCTAATTCACCTCTTTTACTGATTGCGGGTTGCGTGGGTGTGGAAAGTGTCGAGAAACTCGATCTGCAGGACATGCACCAGGCTCCCGTTATCGAACCCATGGTGAAAAAAGCTTTGGTTTGTCACAAGGCTGAACGAATCGCTGAATTTATCGATATGGCCTATCGTATTGCCATTACAGGTCGTCCAGGTCCTGTTTATCTTGAACTGCCTATCGATATTCTTAAAACGGAAGTTGACGATTCGGCAGTCAAACGCATCAACAACAAGGTGTCTTCCCATCCTGCCGACCCTGATCAAGCGGAGGAAATGCTGAAGATGTTGGCTGCAGCCAAGCAACCGATTATCATTGCAGGAAGCGGTGCCTGGTATGCTGATGCAGGCGCAGAACTGACCGAATTTGCCGAAAAAACCGGCGTCCCTACACTAACCATGGCAGGGGCCCGGGGGATAATGCCCGATACTCACCCCTTGTGTTTTGAATCAGCCACCGCAATCCGGCCCGGCGCCGCTTTGATCGCTGACACCGGGGCGGATCTGGTGCTGTTTTTGGGATCACGGCTTAGCTTGCTCTATATTTTTGGAGATATCTTCAACAAAGAGGCTAAATTCGTACAAGTAGACATACACCCGGATGAGATTGGCAGAAATCGCAATATTGACCTGGGAATCATCAGTGATATTAAGGGATTGTTGAAGGTTTGCAACCGACGTCTGGATGAAATGGGGACTTCGGAGAAACTGAAAAAGCAATTCGCACCCTGGCTGGAAACCGTGAAAGCGGCGGATAAAGATGGTAAAGAACAATCCAAACCACTTTGGGAGAGCGAAAACACCCCTATTCATCCCATGAGACTGGCCCATGAGGTGAATACATTTATGAACAAAAAGAGCGATATTGTCATAGCAGATGGTGGCGATACCCAAATCTGGATGGGAATGACACGGACCGTGGTAACACCGGGAACCTATATGGATTCCGGCCTTTATGGTTGCCTTGCCGTGGGACTGCCCTATACCAATACGGCCAAGTTTCTAAATCCAAAAAGCAGGGTCTGTCTGATCATCGGTGACGGCTCAACCGGGTTCAATTTTATGGAGTTTGAAACAGCCATCCGCAAAGGTCTGAATATTGTGGTGGTGATTTCCAATGACCTGGGTTGGGGGATGATTCGTCACAGCCAGGAGCTGGCATTTGGAAAAGCCATTGAAGATGGAACGTTTATCGGTTCGGTGCCCTACCATAAATTGGTGGAAGATCTCGGCGGTAAAGGGTTTTATGTGGAAAAACCGGAAGATATTGCGCCTGCCCTGAAAGAAGCCTTTGCCTGTGGCAAGGTGGCTTGTGTGAACGTGATGACAGATCCCACAACGGTGAGCCCGGGTAGCGTGGCCCTGGCAAACCTGGGAAGCTATTCGGCATAGATAGTGATATCGACTGGGTTTCAGGGTCGTTATCTTTCAAGTAAATCCTAGGGGAGGGGATGGTTATGGATGCTGTTGCAATAGATCAAATCAGGATTAACTTTAATCCGCAAATGCTCTTTGCCATTAACGTGGCTATCGGAGTCATGATGTTAGGGGTGGCGCTGGATTTGAAGCTGGATGATTTCAAGCGCATCATCAAAGCGCCTAAGGCTCCTGCTATTGGATTAACAGCCCAGTTCCTGCTATTGCCGGCATTTACATTCCTGTTAACCATGATCTTGCCAGCCAGTATGCTGACTCCTTCCATGGCGTTGGGTATGATTCTGGTGGCTGCCTGCCCCGGTGGCAATCTATCCAATATTGTTACCTATCTGGCTAAAGGCAACTCGGCCATTTCAATCAGCATGACGGCCGTGTCAAGTATCGCGGCTATCATGATGACACCCCTGAATCTCTCAATCTGGGGTAAGCTGAATCCCAGGACTGCCCCGATTTTACAGCAGGTCAGTCTAAGTCCGGCGGATGTCTTTTTTACCGTTTTTATCATTCTGGGGATTCCGCTTTTAGTAGGTATATCCCTAAACAAGATATTTCCCTCCCTGGCTGACAGGGTTCGAAAACCTTTTAAAGTATTTTCCCTGGTGTTTTTTATCTCTATAGTGGTTGGTGCCTTAATTTCGGCCTGGGATATCTTTATCCAGGTTATCAATTTGATAATGTTTGTGGTCTTTATTCACAATCTCCTGGCGCTCACTGTCGGATATGCCTCAGCAAAGTTGTTCAAACTATCCGCACGAGACTCCAGGGCGGTCTGCATAGAAGTGGGTATCCAAAATTCAGCTTTGGGTCTGGTCCTGGTATTTAACTTTTTTGATGGTCTGGGTGGAATGGCGATCATTGTGTCCTGGTGGGGCACCTGGCATATTATGGCAGGACTCGCCGCCGCATTTATCTTCACCCGGTTCAAACTGCCGGATGATGGAAAACAGCCGGCAATATAAACGAGTTTTAACGACTAACTCTCAGAAGCAGGAAGGGCGGTTATGTGTGCTCTTCCTGTTTTTGAATCTCAACAGGCTTGTAAAGCATCAGCTTTACTACGGAACCCACTAGATCTTCGGCATCGATTCTCCAGCAGTTGTAACCCTTGGCCACTGCTGCATCATCCCATCGGTATTTTGCCGATCTCATTTACAATTCTTTGTTCACAATTCACTATTATCAATTATTTTTTAGGTATCAAAATCTATCAGATTGCAAGCTCTGCAGAAGCGGAAGATAGTAGCCAGTGGTTTTCACCATTGGTTGGTCTTTCTTCAATCCAACGTTGCATTCCGGTTTTGGTTGTAATACAATTTGTAATACATGAATCTATAAAGGGTGCAAAATGGCAATTACAGTAAGAGTTGATAGCAAATTAGAGCAGGAATTAGAAGCTGTTGCAAAAGCGGAAGGTGTAACAAAATCAAATCTGATCCGTGAATGCCTTGCAGAATATCTAAAATCAAAGAAATCTCAATTGAGCCCTTGGGAACTAGGGAAAGGCTTTTTCGGTAAATCGGGTAGCGGCAAAGGAAATCTATCTAAGGACCGAAAACAGATTATTCGGGATAAAATACATGGCAGAAAAAAGTCTGATTGATTCGGGACCTATTGTTGCCCTATTCGATAAAGACGATTCCTACCACAGCCAGGCAGTTGAAACAATCAAAGTATATCAAGGTAAACTATTCAGTACATTAGCTGTTGTAACTGAGGTCTGCTACTTGCTTGATTTCAGTGTTGCTGCCCAATCGGATTTTTTGAGTTGGATTCGTTTAGGTGGAACACAGCTGGTTGAGGTCACTTCACAGGATTTGGTCCGTGTAGTGGAGTTGATTAATAAATACTCCGATAGACCGATGGATTTTGCGGATTCTTCCCTGGTAGCGATAGGTGAAAGGTTAAACATAGCAAACATTTTCACCGTTGATAGTGATTTTGATGTCTACAGGCTCAATAAGAATAAACCGTTTACCAATCTATTTTTTAGGTAAAATCTCAACAGGTTCAGACTGGTGATTAACCACAAAGGTTTTGCCTTGCTCTTGGTATACAATAAGCCCTTCCAGATAGGCTACTCTGCCTACGTCTTCATGTCTTAATCCCATAATGTATTCTTTGACGAGATAAAGATTCCAGTCGTGAGAGATACCCATATTAATGTGATTTTCCGGCAGGTATTCCAGCTTGCTTTCCAACATACCTATGATATCTTGGGCAGCTCCCCGGGGCGGATCGATGATTTCGGCGGATATTTCGCCATCAAACCATTGACGAATAAAATTGGGAGAGGTTTCCTGCAGGACTTTTATTAATTCAAAAGGCTTTTTGACATAGGAGGGGGAAAGATAAGGCTCCATCATATTGTGATCTGTTTTGCCACCTTGTGAAACATAACCTTTGTCAATCAGATAAGCTGTTTCAATACAGCGTCCCACGACACTTGAATAAAATTTTATGGTAAAACCAGGCACAAGGGACTTTCCCAGGTTATAAGAGTATTCTTTTCCTTCCTCTGTTAGCAACAGAAAAGGTTCTTCCCGTGGTTGTTCCCAATTGTAATGCCTGGCTGAATGCCTCATCATCACCGACATCCTGTTAATTCCCCTATCGGCAAGACTCTTGATTAAATCTCTGGTGGACTTTCCAAATTCAATATCATTCATATTTTTAGCTTTTAGCAGTTAGCAATTAGCTATTAGCTTATAAGGTGTAAACGTTATATATATGGCAGTTCCTTTTCGAACGGAACTGCACCCCCTGACAATCTAAAATCCAAAATCTACAATGTGGAAAAGCCGGAGTGTCTCATCAGTGCTTTGGTGTTTGGCTCTCTGCCGCGGAATTTTTTGAACACTTCCATAGGATGAACCGATCCGCCCAGGGCAAGAATGGTGTCTCTAAAACGCCTGCCGGTTTCACGGATTGCTTCCATGGAATCCAGTCCCGCTTCTTCGAATGCTGCAAAGGCGTCTGCACTGAGTACTTCCGCCCATTTGTAGCTGTAATAGCCTGCTGCATAGCTTCCCGGAAAAATATGGCTGAACGAACAAAGAAATTTGTCATGTTCGTAGGGCTCAAAAACAGAATATTCCCTGGCCAGTTCGCGATAGAGTTCAAAAGGCGATTTCCCGGAATCGGGATCAAATTCATGATGAAGTTTCATATCCACTACACCAAACAATATCTGACGCATGGTGCCATATCCGGTCTGGAATGTCTTTGCTTTTTTAATTTTCTCAAACAATTCATCCGGTAGTGGTTCACCGGTTTCGTAATGCTCGGTCATTCCAATCAAGGTTGGTTTATGGTAGCACCAGTTTTCCATAAACTGACTGGGCAGCTCCACTGCATCCCATTCCACACCTTCAACACCGGCAACATCCGATTCATTTACAATAGTCAGCATACCTTGTAAAGCATGACCAAATTCATGAAATAAGGTTTCAACCTCTCGAAATCCCATCAGTGAAGGTGTATCACCTACAGGGGGCGTCCCGTTGCAGCAAATATGAATGATGGGCAATCGAACGTCATCTTCGATTATTTTTCTATTCAGGCATTCATCCATCCAGGCTCCACCCTTTTTCTCCTGCGGACGCGAGAAGGGGTCTAGGTAAAAAGATGCCAGTTTTTCGCCTTGCTCATCTCTAACATTGAAAAGTCTTACATCAGGGTGCCAGACAGGATAATGCCCTGTTTCCAATTCAACCACAATACCAAACAAGTTGGCAGCGACGGAGAAAAGGCCATTCAACACTCTTGGCAATTGGAAGTACGGACGCAGCTGATCATCTGTATAATCAAATATTTTTTCTCTTAAACGTTCACTCCAAAATGCCCAATCCCATTGGGCTAAAGGCTTCTGTTGGCCTGATTCTTTTGCCAGACGGCTGGTTTCTTCAAAATCCTTTTCGGCAAAGGGTCTTGCCGCAGAGGCCAGTTCGTCGGACATCTTCTGTACGGCTTGAACATCTGCTGCCATCTTGGAATCAAGACTCAATTCAGCATGAG
>JAKSDL010000277.1 GCA_022360105.1 Pseudomonadota bacterium | reverse complement strand
CTCGTATTAAAGTTACCGTAAAAAACCGATTAACCATAAGGATCAATCTATACAGGGCAATCCTCCTAAATTTAAGGATAATTATTTTAAGAGCAGGCCCGAGCGGAAGCCACAATGTTTTTTGACACAATTTGACATCTGTTATTCAGCTTTAGATAATATAAAAGAAATCTTGTTCTGAGTCGGAAGTTTCGAAACTATCTATCATATTGATATATCTATTCTTTTTAAAACTGATCAATTTAAAAAAGAAGATCAAAAAGGTTTTTTTATGGAAAAACAGTTTCCATGATAACCGACATTGGCGATTATTGAAGTATTGAAAAAGATCCGGTTGGTCTCGTAGCTTACATAATTGGAATTGGAAAAAATGACATAAATACCCCACAATCCGATATAACGTTTTCTGGGGGCAGTAGATTAATTTTAAAATGGCAATAGGGGGTCATTAATGAGCATGCAGTCTTTTTTTAGCTGGTTTATACCAAAAATCATTGAAGACAGGGAAATTGAATACGCCAGGGCCAAGCGCGTTGTAGGTATTGGAATTTTCATCTCACTGTTCGTCGCTACAAACTCCTTGAGGGCATTTAAGTTTGAAAAGTACGGAAACGCTGTTGTAATTTTAACATTGAGTGTTTTGGCGTTTCTGGCAGTTATCAGTCTAAGGTACATCAAGTCCCCTAAAATTTCCGGCAACGGCGTGGTGATCTGCATATATCTGCTTATCACAATCCTGGTTTTTCGGGATCTGGATGCCAACTATACCCTGGCGATGAATTATAGCTTCATCATCCTTTTGGCTTTTATGCTTTCCGGTAGATTAATGGGTGTGATTACCGGTATCATGTGCATTTTAGCCGTGATGGTAGAAACATTCATGATGTCTAACGGCATAGGATGGTCCCAGGAGTTTACCATTTTAATCAATGATACCCTTTTGGGCTTTATGGTTGTGAATCTGTTAATTACTTTTTTTGGATTTGTTTATGAAGCAGGGAGCAATAAAAATTTGTTGCAATTTGTCACACAGAGAAACGAATCGGAGACCATTGCGAGCAGTTTGGAAGTTCTGATAAAGGATGTCAAACAGGTTATGGAATCAGCTGCGAACAGCGACCTTTCCGGGGTTGTAACGGTGGATCTGGAAGGTCAACTGGGTGAGCTTAAAAATAGTGTAAACAACACCATGATTCTGTTAGGCCGGACCATTGCTGAAGCGAAGGAAAACTGCAAACACCTTAACGCCGGGGCCAAGGAATTGAATAATTCTGCGGAAACCTTGGCTAACGGCAGTTCTGAGCAAGCAGCAGGAATCCAGGAGATTTCCAGTTCCATGTCAGAAATAGCAGATCGGACAGCAAAAAACAGTGAAAATGCCACCAAATCTCTGCAAATCACAGGACAGACCCTGGAAACAGTGCAGGACGGGAATAAGCAGATGGATGACATGCTGGTTTCAATCAAAGAAATTCAAAATACCAGCTCTAATGTTGCCAAGGTTGTCAAAGTCATTGATGAAATAGCGTTTCAAACAAACCTGCTGGCCCTTAACGCTGCTGTAGAAGCAGCTAGGGCAGGAAAATATGGAAAAGGATTTGCTGTCGTTGCCGAAGAAGTAAGATCACTGGCCAGCCGTAGCGCAGAAGCTGCCAAAAATACAACCGAATTGATTGAAGCATCTGTCAAAGAAGTCGATAGAGGTGTTTCCAATGCCGACAAGACAGCCGAGGTATTTTCCAGGATTAATGAAAGCATCGCCGTGGTAAACAATCTGGTGGGAGAGATATCGGTGGGTGCGGAAGACCAAAAAACAAGAATCGAGGAAGTCAACACCGGCTTGAACCAGATCAACAATGTTGTGCAATCCAATTCGGCTGTATCGGAAGAAACTGCTTCCTCATCCAAGGAACTGAATCACTGGGCAACATCGCTTAACACCATGATGGAGCGCTTCAAACTCGGAATTGCCCTACCTCCATCTGCAATCAGCAAGCCGTTGGCCGATACCCTGCCCCATCAGGGAACTTTCTGATAGCTTGTGTGAATCCGGGTGCCCGTATCGATCAGTTTCAGTTCTATGTCCTGATTCACTGGGATCCTGCTTTCAGGCATTCGTTCACCTGCCCTTAAATAGGAGAAACAGGCAAAAACAATAAATACATATACAAACCAGACAAACAATTTATTAAACATGTTATTAAGATGAGATTAGCTTTATTGTCGTTCAGCCAGGCGAAATCGATCTAACAAAACTGTATTTGACTTTGTCTGGTACCAATCATTAAAAACAAGTTCCAGTTGATCTACTTCCAAGATTCCAAATTCATGATCTCGATACCTCTCCAGTAACTTTATAAAGGAGTTTGAATCACCAATTGGATTCTGAAATCTGATAACCGTACTGTGTGCGGTTTTGATAGGGTATCTTGAGTCGATGGAGTGACAAAAGTGAGATGCACTGAAACCTTCCCTGAGGTCTTCGCGTAAACTATTCAGCCGATCATCATCAGGAAACCCCTGTACCATGATGCATGAAGTTGACGCTGTCAGTCCCTTAAACGCTATCTTAAATGGATGATACCGGCTGCAACAATTGCGAATTACCTCGGCATATTCTTGGGGGTCAATGCTGGATAAATGAAACCCTTCCACACAGGTGATGATAGACAATATGGTAAGGTGCAGATCACTGGTTGGATAATAATATTGATGTGGTTCCAATGAGTTTGCATCATTTAAAAAACAACTGATTTCCTGATCTACCGGATTTGTAATTCTTGCCAGAAGGGTAATGCCTCGTCTTTGATCTTCCGGCGATAGGATTAAGTTATCAAGCTGAAACACTCCATTTTGAAATTGCGGATAGGATTCTTCCCACAGCCTGCCATAGATAGCGTTCAGCTCGTTCATATTTTGTACAGGAGCCATAACTATAAATCTAGTTTTATCACAACTTCGTCGTCTTCCATTTCACCGGTAGGTTTGAATCCCAGCCTTTCATAAAACCCTTTTGGACCTCCATCTATAGGGACATAACTGGCGAAAAGCTCTTTTGCGTTTGGCCTGGTTTTGACGTATTTGCACAACAGGTCAATTGCCTGTTTGCCGTATCCAAGTTTTTGATAAGGTCCTGCGATCATCAGTCGCCAAAGACAATACTCCGGCTTGAGCGGATCATCATAAAGCATGACAAATCCAACAGGCGCATCATCAGCATAAATTGCCCGAAACCAGGCTTTGTCTGAAAAATGAGCCTGCGCTATGGATAATGCATTGGAGGCAACCGTTTTCTGTTGGGTTGGTGTCAGAGTTTCCGACAATTTGCATATTTCGACCACTGTATCTTCAGTAATTTCACGCAGACTGACTTCTGATTGTGCATTCAACTTCGAACCATTCATTATATTTTTGTTTTCAAGTGGATTATCTTTTTGTGTTTATTTCTATTCACAAATGATTAAGGTGTTATTTTGCTCCTTTCACCGAAACAAGACAAGTCTATAGATAGCAAAATAAGCTGATGCGGCAATGTTTCCCTGCTTATCCACGCGCCGACCAGCGTATTCTTGATCATCAAGAGCTGAAATATAGCTATCAAAGGAAAATATCACGTCTTACGAGGTATTGGAGGTGAGTTTAAAGAGCAATGCCGGGCAGGACGGTGAACACAAAAATAACTTATCATTCGTCAGAATATGAACTATACTGATACCAATAATCTTGGTTTATTCCACATTATGCACCGTTGTACTCTGCCATTTGTTATTCAGGATGAATAACATCTGAACTATTTTATCTCTTTGTTTGGGCTATGATTCATACT
>JAKSDL010000220.1 GCA_022360105.1 Pseudomonadota bacterium | reverse complement strand
CTTCTACGCCAACCGCAGGAATACCATGAAGAATGTAATCTGAAGAAGATATTTCATCACCGGATAAATTCTTAAGCCATGAAAGTCTTGCTCTTATTCCTGCCAAATCAGAAGTATCAGCACTTACCGGATCATTGATAGCTTCCTGAACTCTTAGCTCAATGTTTTCTTCAATTATAGCAATTGAATCAATACGTTGCTTTTTGGAGTATTGTGGTAATTTCAAAGGAATTATCCAACTATTGGTATAAGCCAACGAATCATCTAAAAATGAGTTGCTTAGTTTTACGGTTATTAATCCACTGAAACTTCCAGCGGGAATAGTAACAGTATTGCCATCCGGATTCATCGATTCAATGTAATTGGTGGTCATTAAATCGTAGTAAGGACCTGCAAGTGTTGTAACTGTATCCAATAATTCAGGAGCATGTTCAAAAACTACTGGCCAGTCCTTTGTGTTTTCGTACATTCCACCAATACTAACACCTATGTTGAATGTTAAATTTTTATCCAAAGAGTTATCCAAACGGTCATTTTCAGTGAGGGCAAGGGTGCGCACTGGGAACTGAACTGGGAAATAGACAGATGTTGTTCCAAAATCCTCGAATTCTCGTTCCTGGTTTTCACAGGATATACCTACTAATATTGTGATTAGTAGTGTTATATATAAATTATTTTTCATTTGCATAATATTTAAAAATTACCAGTTGTTGTTTTGTTGAATACCCGTTTTTAATACCTCGTCATAAGGAATAGGGCCGTAAATCATATGTGCTTTATAATCGCGTTTTTCCACTACGTAGTCAGGATCAAACGTTACAACGCCATTTTCGACTTTAATTTCCATACCTCTTACAGACTCCTGCATCACATCTACTTTTTCCCAACGTCGGATATCCCAGAAGCGATGTCCTTCAAAACACAACTCCAACCTACGCTCGTTAAGAATAAACTCACGAAATGCTTCTTTTCCTTCGGCAATAATTTCGAGTTGATAAGCATCAGAGGTAATCCCAGCTCTTGTGCGAAGAGCCTGAATTACATCAGAAGCATTAAAACTATAGCCCGGAACGGTTCCTTGTGGACCGTATGCTTCATTGGCTGCCTCTGCAAAATTCAAAAGCAATTCAGTGAAGCGAAATATGGAATAATAATGTTTGCTTTTCTTGGTATTTCCAGCCAATACGCTGGCGCCCTCATAATCAATGAATTTCTGCAGGTAGTAACCGGTTCTGGTAGAATTATTCTGCTTGTCCAATCCGTCAACCACGCTGGTAT
>JAKSDL010000723.1 GCA_022360105.1 Pseudomonadota bacterium | reverse complement strand
GCTCTTGGAAGAGATGGAAATCGATGAGATTTCCAACGAGCTGCGGGATGAACTCCTCAGTGCTACTTCAGAAGCTAAAAGGAAGAAAATTATCAAACGTTTAAAGGTCGTGGAATCGTTTAAGGATTCAGGTATCGAGCCTGCCAACATGGTGCTGGAGGTTATTCCCGTGATTTCACCGGAATTAAGGCCATTGGTGCCTCTGGAAGGTGGACGCTTTGCAACCAGTGACCTTAATGATCTTTACCGAAGGGTGATTCACAGAAATAATCGTCTCAAGCGGTTGATGGATTTGAATGCTCCGGAAATCATCGTCAAAAACGAAAAAAGAATGCTGCAGGAAGCTGTGGACGCCTTGTTTGATAACGGACGACGAGGTCGACCCATCCTGGGAACCAACAAGAGACCACTCAAATCACTGAGCGACTCTCTTAAAGGAAAAGGTGGACGCTTTCGCCAGAACCTGCTTGGTAAACGGGTGGATTACTCGGGTCGAACCGTAATTGTGGTAGGTCCCGAATTAAAACTGAATCAGTGCGGATTACCAAAACAGATGGCGCTGGAACTGTTCAAGCCTTTTATTTTCAATTATCTGATCGAGAACGGCCACGCGGCGACCATTAAAGTTGCCAAGAAGATGGTGGAAAACAACGAACCGGAAATCTGGCCCGCTCTGGATGCTGTAATTGTGGATCATCCGATCATGTTAAACAGGGCTCCGACTCTTCACAGGTTGGGTATCCAGGCGTTTTTCCCGGTCTTGATCGAAGGCAAGGCGGTGACGCTGCATCCTTTGGTCTGTTCTGCTTTTAACGCGGATTTTGATGGTGACCAGATGGCGGTTCACGTGCCTCTGACCATTGAATCCCAGGTAGAACTGAAAGTTCTGATGATGGCGACCAATAACATTCTCTCACCAGCAACCGGAAAACCGGTGATGTCCCCAACACAGGACATGGTTTTGGGAATTTATTGGGTAACCAGGGTCTGCAAAGGCGCACAAGGTGAAGGCAAATACTTCAGTGATGTGGATGAGGTGGTCTCCGCTTATGATCACGGCATGTTACATCTGCAGGCCAAAATCAAGGTAAGGCTGGATGGCCAATTGGTTGAAACAACCACCGGCCGTGTGCTTCTGTATGATGCGGTACCTGACGATATTCCTTTTGATTCGGTCAACAAACTGTTCAAACGAAGAGATATTGAAGAACTGATCGATCGCTCCTACCGACTGGCAGGAAATGTAAAAACAGTGGAAATGCTGGACAAGCTGAAAGCCCTGGGTTTTTACCATGCAGCAAAAGCAGGTTTCTCCATCAGTATGTCTGACATGGTGATTCCTGATAACAAGGTCAACCTGATCAACAAAGGTCTGGAAGAAGTTGAGGAAGTTCAGCTTCAACACGACAATGGTATTATTACCGATGGTGAGCGCTACAACAAGGTAATCGATATCTGGTCCAAAATCACCAATGAGGTTGGTGAAGCAATGCGCGTTTCCATGACTACGGAGCATATAGGTATTGACGGTTTGCCTACTCCAAATCCGATTTTTGTGATGGCTGATTCCGGTGCACGGGGTTCAGAGCACCAAAGTAGACAGCTAGGTGGTATGCGGGGCTTGATGGCGAAACCAACCGGTGAAATTATCGAAACACCTATTACTTCCAACTTCCGGGAAGGTCTTGATGTATCCCAGTATTTCATCTCCACCCACGGTGCGAGAAAGGGTCTGGCAGATACGGCATTGAAGACTGCGAACTCCGGTTATCTAACCAGAAGACTTGTCGATGTTTCCCAGGATTGTGTCATTGCGGAAGATGATTGCGGAACCAGCTCAGGTATCGTAATCGAGCCACTTTATGAAAATGGTGAGATCATCGAAAAACTAAGCGAACGCGTTCTTGGTAGAATTGCTGTTGAAGACATTATTGATCCTTATTCACAAGATCTGATCGTTGAGAAAGGACAGATGATTGTTGAAGAGCACATCGATGATATTGATCGTATCGGTGTGGAAAGGGTTAAGATTCGTTCAGTACTCAGTTGCGAGAGTGAAAAAGGAATTTGCGCCAAATGCTACGGACGTGACCTGGCCAGAGGAAACCTGGTAAGCGTTGGTGAGGCTGTCGGTGTGATTTCCGCTCAATCTATTGGTGAGCCCGGAACCCAGTTGACCATGCGTACTTTCCATATCGGTGGTACCGCGAGTAGGAAAGTGGAAGCAACATTCTGGGAAGCCAAAAACGACGGTGTTCTGCAATACAAAGATGCCAGAACTGTTGTTAATCGCGAAAATGTTCGTATTCTCCAGTCCAGAAAGTCTGAATTGTGTATTCAGGACGATGCGGACCGGGAAATCGACAAACATATGTTGCCGGTAGGAGCCCACATTCTCTTTGAAGATGGAGCCCAGATTAAAAGAGGTGACAAGATTGCTGAATGGGATCCGTTCTCCATGCCGATTATTTGCGATATCAATGGAAAAGTGAAGTTTGAGGATATCATCGAAGGCAAGAGTATGATGACGCAAAGGGCAGAAGATACCGGTTATGAACGTAAGGTAATCGTTGAGACACCGGATTACGATCTTAAACCCAGAATCTCCTTCAGAAACCTGAAGACCGGTAAAGAACTCAAGCGTGAAGACGATCGAATCCACCCGGGATTCTATCTTCCTACCCGAGCGGAATTGATGGTTCGCGAAAATGATGAGGTTTTCCCTGGTGATGTCCTTTGTCGGGTACCACGCGAAACAACAAAAAATAAGGATATTACCGGTGGTCTCCCGAGAGTGGCTGAATTATTTGAAGCACGCTCTCCCAAAGATCCAAGTCAGATTTCCGATATCGATGGTATCGTGGAATTCGGTGAAGATTTAAGAAGAAAGCGCAGAATCATTATCAGACCGGAAATTGGTGAGCCAAAAGAATACCTGGTACCAAAAGGCAAGCACGTAATTGTGGTGGAAGGTGACTATGTCCGTGTGGGTGATCCGCTGACAGATGGTTCTCCAAACCCGCACGATATTTTGCGTGTGAAAGGTGTCCGTGAACTGCAGAAATTCCTGGTTGATGAAGTTCAGCAGGTTTACCGATTGCAGGGTGTAAAAATCAACGATAAGCATATTGAGGTGATCGCCCGCCAGATGATGCGTAAGATTCGAATCATCGACCCGGGTGATTCATCCTTCCTGGTCGGAGAAGCCGTTTCCAAGCAAAAACTGGATGAAACCAATCGTAAATTGATGGAAGAAGATCTCAGGGTGGCCATTGGTGAACCGTTATTACTGGGAATCACCAAATCGGCTCTGAGTACTGATTCCTTCATTTCCGCTGCATCTTTCCAGGAAACCACCAAGGTATTGACGGAAGCTGCTATAAACGGCAAACTTGATACCTTTGAAGGGCTCAAGGAAAATGTCATTATGGGACGATTGATTCCAGCCGGAACCGGTTTTGATCAGAAGCGCGCCTATGATTATAATGAGTTGGTTTCTGATGAGGAAGAAGAGGAAGTTATGGATGCTGAAAACAGAATCGAAATCTCAGATGCCAGCATGGAACAACCGATCGGAATTTAAGAATTCGATCCGGCGCCAGATAATCAAACCTTAGTAAAATCCTGCGAAACAGATCGCAAGATGTGTTTCGCAGGCTGCGAGTCTCGCAAATCTACCAGGCCCTCGCAATACAACCTTCTTACATTCATTTTACAACAAGCAGTTCTAGATTTGGAATCCTGACCAATGTCTAAACGAAGTGCAGAGAAATCCAACGAGCTTCTGGGTGCCGAAGCGTTGGTTAACATTCTGGAAAACGAAGGAGTCGACACGGTATTTGGCTATCCGGGAGGTGCAAACCTTCCTATCTATGATGCCTTAAGAGAATCACGCATTGAACATGTTCTGGCCCGTCATGAACAGGGAGCAGCCCACATGGCCGACGGATATGCCAGAGTCGCAGGAAAAACCGGTGTGTGCCTGGCAACATCCGGTCCTGGTGCCACAAACCTGGTTACCGGTATGGCAAACGCCATGCTCGATTCTGTGCCACTGGTTGCCATTACCGGTCAGATTTCAAGATCCCTGATCGGCACTGACGCGTTCCAGGAAGTGGATTGTATCAACATCACCATGCCTGTGACCAAACACAATGAGCTGGTATTCTCTTCGGATAAACTGGTCAAAGCCTTAAAATCCGCTTTCTATTTAGCAAACAGTGGACGAAAAGGTCCTGTGCTTTTGGATATCCCTGTGGATGTCCTCGAAGAAAGCTACCCACATAAATTGGATCAGACAGCCAAGCTACCGGGTTACAATCCGACTGTTAAAGGGAATGTGGGGCAAATAAAAAGGGCCATCAAAGCCCTTAACAAGGCAGAAAAACCACTCGTTCTTTTTGGCGGCGGAATCGCATTGGCAGGTGCAAAAAAAGAGTTTCGTGAATTTAAGGAAGCCACCAACATCCCCATTGTTCGAACCTTAATGGGAACAGGGATAGTTGAAGAGGAAGATCCGTTGTACCTTGGTATGATAGGAACCCATGGCCATGCCTTGGCAAACCTGGCCATCCAAAAACAAGCCGATGTGGTTTTTGTGATAGGCACACGTCTTGGAAACCGTGCAGTGGTCAAAAGCCAGTTGTTTGCTCAACATGCCAAGATTATCCATCTGGATATCGATCCGGCTGAGATTGGAAAAAATATCAAAGCGGACATTCCAATTGTGGGTGATATCAGGGAAGTTCTTGAAGACATTAACCAGCGCATTGCCAAAAAACCGATTCGCAAAGAGAAACCCTGGAAGGTTGGTGAGAAAAGAAGATCCAAGTTATCCACACGCGATGGCGCTTCGATTATGGAAATCATTTTCGGAGAGCTTTCCACCATAAATCAGAAACTGCACATCAGCACAGATGTCGGACGGCACCAGATGTGGGCTAATCACTATTGCACCAATCCTGACCACCTGCCCTTGATCACTTCCGGAGGCCTGGGAACCATGGGATTCGGTTTACCGGCCGCAATCGGTGCCTGGTTTGCTGATAAGGATACTCCCGTCATCAGTATTTCCGGTGATGGCAGCTTCATGATGAACATGCAGGAATTTGTGGTGGCTGTGGAAAACAAGGTGCCTCTTATTGTATTGGTTATTAATGATCATCGCTTGAGCATGATTCGAGAACTGCAACGATCCGCCTATGGAGGACGCTTCACAACCCATGAGTTTGGGTCACCTATAAATTTTGTTGCGCTGGCGGAATCCATGGGAGGAGTCGGGAAACGTATTACCCACCAAAAACAGGTGGTACCGACATTAAAGAAAGCGCTTGCCGGCGGTCAACCGACCATCATCGATTGTGACCTGGAACGGGTGATTAAAACATCTCACCTGTCTGTTGACTCGGTTGCTTCCTAGAAACATAACTTCTCAAGCTAAAAAAAAAAAAAAAAAAAGGCATATCATAGCTATCGAAGTAGAAGACAAACCAGGTGTGCTCAGCAGAATATCCACCCTCTTTTCACGCAGGGGTTATAACATCGATAGTTTGACAGTCGGGCATACCCATAAAAAAGGGATCAGTCGTTTCACCATAGTGGTGAAAGGCGACGACTCTACCCTTGAGCAAATTCGCAAGCAATCACAAAAGCTCATCCATGTCCTGACAACTGAAAATCTGGAAAAAGATCGATCGGTCATGAGGGAGTTCGCGATTGTGAAATTAGCGTACGACGATGATTCTTCTTTAAGGATAAACGAGCTCGTCGACTTGTATGGAGGCCGAATGTTGGATTCGGGAAACGAAGTATTGGTTGTCGAGTTTTCAGGAACAGAGGACAAGATCAATCGGATTTTTGATGATCTCAGGCAGTTTACCGTGTTGGAATCGCTAAGAACCGGTAAAATAGGTATGAGAGTCGGTCAGTAACGATTTTAACACTCAACAAAAATGGCAACAAACGGAAACAGCATAGACCAAAGCAAAATAAGAAACTTTTGCATTGTCGCCCATATCGATCACGGCAAATCAACACTGGCAGATCGTATCCTTGAACACACCGGGGCAGTGACCCAGCGAGAAAGCCAGGAACAGTTTCTTGACAATATGGATATTGAAAGGGAACGAGGCATCACTATCAAAGCCCAGACGGTCTCCTTGAAGTATAAGGCCAAAGACGGTGAAACCTATCAGCTTAATTTGATCGATACCCCGGGGCATGTGGATTTTTCTTATGAAGTATCACGCTCCATAGCTGCTTGCGAAGGAGCCCTGCTCATCGTAGATGCTGCCCAGGGAGTGGAAGCCCAGACTTTAGCAAATGTCTATCTGGCTTTGGATCATGATTTGGAAATCATTCCCGTCCTGAACAAGATTGATTTACCCGCTGCCGATCCGGACAGGGTAGCAGAAGAGATTGAAGAAGTGATCGGTCTCGATGCTTCCACTGCAGTGCGAGCAAGCGCAAAAGCCGGTATTGGCATTGAAGATATCCTGGAACAGATCGTGGCCCAGGTTCCGGCGCCCAAGGGTGCTGCTGGAGAGCCTTTAAAGGCACTGATTTTCGATTCCTGGTTTGATCCCTATGTCGGCATTGTTGTGCTGTTCAGGGTTGTTTCCGGATCTTTGCCCACCAAAAGTGCCATTCGTTTCATGGTTACCGGAAGCGAGTTCCTGATCACCCAGATGGGGAAATTCACTCCGTTCAAAACGGAAGTCGATGAATTATACGCCGGAGAAGTAGGTTTTTTAGCTGCTTCCATCAAAAACATTGGTGACGTTAAAATCGGTGATACCATCACCTTGACTTCCAATCCGGCTGATGAGCCGTTACCAGGTTATACCGACGTCAAACCCATGGTATTCAGTGGGATTTATCCTGTTGAATCCAATGACTTTAACGATCTCAAGGATGCCCTTAACAAACTGGTTTTGAATGACTCCTCCATTGCTTTTGAAATGGAAACGTCTACCGCCTTGGGGTTTGGTTATCGATGCGGCTTTCTGGGACTTCTGCATCTTGAAATTGTTCAGGAGCGTTTGGAACGGGAATTTGGTTTAAGCCTTTTAATCACTTCACCGACCGTTATCTACCATGTCACGACGACAAAGGGTGAAGTCCTGAAAATCGAGAATCCGGCGCAACTTCCCGAACCCACGGAAATTGAATATGTTGAAGAGCCTTATATCCTGGCTACGATCATTATTCCCAAGGATTATATTGGCAATGTCATGAAGCTTGCTCTGGAACGGCGGGGCATTCAGAAAAACATGGAGTACATTGGTACGCAACGGGTCTCTATCAAGTATGAATTCCCCTTGAGTGAAATTGTGTATGACTTTTACGACCAACTGAAATCGCTGACCCAGGGATACGCATCTTTTGATTATGAGCTGATCGATTATCGCAAGGCTGAGCTGGTGAAACTTGATATCCGATTAAATGGTGATGTTGTGGACGCCCTATCAACTGTGATCCACAAAGAGAAGGCTTACAGCAAAGGCAGGGATCTGGCGCAAAAACTCAGGAAGTTGATTCCAAGACAGATGTTTGAGATCGCTATTCAGGCTTCGGTGGGCAGTAAAATCATTGCCCGGGAATCGATTAGTGCTTTACGTAAAAACGTCACAGCCAAGTGTTATGGCGGAGATATCTCAAGAAAAAGAAAATTATTGGAAAAGCAAAAAAAGGGAAAGAAACGCATGAAACAACTGGGATCGGTAGAAGTGCCGCAGGAAGCATTTTTGGCCATTCTAAAACTAAATGATCAGTAGATAAATCTTATTTTCCTTTTTGTTGCTTTATCAGAGGCTGATTTAAGAAAGGTTCTCAGGGATAAGCTTGGGCAAATAAATCAGGAGATCAAAGAGCGCAACCTGAAAATGCACTCCCTGCCACCCGGTGAAGTGCAGGTATTCATTGAAATGGCAAAGCTACTGGAAGAGAAAGACCCGGAGTATTTCGATAACCTTCGCAACGAAGCCGAAATAAATCTAAACATCCGCAACAAACGAACCAAAAGCGGTTATGTAAAATTTATGAATGCCTAGTTGATCCTGTTTCCCACACTGTCGATGTTCCTCAAAGCCTCCTGCTTGTCGCAATCATAGACACACAATAGCCGCTTGCTGGTAATCCTGGTTTCATGCGGATAACCAAAAGCATTGTTGATATAGGCTACGTCCTCAATTACCACCTGCCTATTGACGTGTGAATGTCCATAAATATGCATCTCACTTCCCAGCTTTCGAATGCAATGTTCCAATTGAGTGGTCCCCAGCACGGGAAAGACCAGCCTTTTATGTTCAGGTATAAAGGAAGGCATCAGATCGATTCTTGGCAGGAAATGAGAAAAGCTGATCATAAACTTTCCTCTATTTAATTCGGGAAACCTGTTTAAAGCCAGGAAATACTCGGTGATTCTATTGTCATCAAAACCGTCAGGCCAGACGCAGGCCTTGTAATCGGTCCAGGCCGTTTTTAATTTCTCGGACAAAGGAGCCAGGGAATAATCATACCAACCCAACAAAGGCACAATGATCAGGTTATCCAGCTCAAGAGGTTTGGTATGAATACCAAGATTCCGGGTAATGCTTAAAATGTGATCAAATTTGTCCAGCGAATGCTGATTGCGATCCCTCCAGACCCAGATATCATGGTTACCTGGCACAAAACAGACCTCTTTGAAGCAGGCTTTCAAGAATTCCAGTGCCTGATTGAAATCCTTTTCGATGTCTGTCAGATCGCCTGCAAGGATCAAGATATCATCTTGATAAGCTGTTTTGGAAAGACTAAACAGCCACTTCCTGTTTTCCTCAAAATCAATATGCAAATCTGAAATCGCGAATACTCTCAAAACTATTGACCTGGAATGAGTTACTGAACCTGGATGAGCAGATGACATTCCCTGAAATCACCCCTTTATCCATATTCGATCGTTTCGATTCAATTGTAAACCGGTCATTTGAAACCCGGCGCACATTTTTTGCATTTGAATCCAAGTTGTGAATTATTTTTTCGTTGGGCAGGAATTCGTTAATATAGTAGACTTTGAAAGTTATCGCCACCTGATCTTCAGTGATTATCTTTGGACTGCCCGTTGTTCTATTACAAATAGATCTGTTATATTTTGATGCTGATTTTGAAGTGATTGTTTTTGTAAATACTATCACGATGCTACAACATCCGGAACAATCAGATGCCCTAACTATCGGGCTTTAAAAGCTTCCTTTTCAGATAAACTCACACGAAATGCAGACTTAACAATGACAGGATTTGGCAAAAGGTCGCTGATAAAACTCAACAACGTTTCCAAGGCATTTCTGGACAAAGAGCCGCTTTTTTTAAATCTTGATGCCTCGGTCACCAAAGGGGAGTTCCTTTTTCTCACCGGTATTAGCGGCGCCGGCAAATCAACCCTATTCAAATTATTGATTGGGACCGAGCTACCGGATGAAGGGCAGGTTTTCGTTAACGGCAAGCTGGTAAACGAGATGAATCCTAAGGAGATGTCCCTACATAGACGTAAAATTGGGGTAATTTTTCAGGACTACAAGCTTCTGCAACAGAAAACAGCTGCTGAAAATATAGGTATTCCGCTTCAAATCCAGGGTATTTCCACTCATATGATTGAGGATAAAATTCAGAATCTTGCGGAAAAGATGAAGATATCGCATTTGCTCTCGCAGCCAATCCAGAGCCTTTCCGGAGGGGAACAGCAGTTGGTGGCTATCGCCAGGGCTTCCATCCATTCGCCTTCAATGATCCTCGCAGATGAACCCACTGCAAACCTGGATCAAAAAATGGCAACACAGATTCTGGATATGCTGCTGGCACTCAACGAAGAAGGCATAACCATCATAATAGCCACCCACGATATAAACCTGATTAAGTCTCATGACACCAGGATACTGCTTATAAAAAACTCGACTTTAACCGAAGTCGGTTGACGATAAAAATTACTTCTACCCCGTTTGAATTATGTTGAAGAACGGAATTTTAAAAGCCTGGAATAACATTTTTGAAAACAAATCTTCGGCAATCTCAGGGATCATCACAACCAGCATCGCCATGATTCTGCTGGGTTGCGTTGTACTGGTCTACTTGAATCTGATTGGCTTAACACAAGTAATGTTCCAGCAGGCCAATTACTCAATCTTCGTTGCCAGTGATGCTGATGAAATAGTGAGAACTTCGGTAATAAACGAACTTAACCAGGTGCCTGATCTCGAAAACATCCGTATTATCAATTCGGATGAAGCACGCGCAGAACTCATTGCAAGCTTTGGAGACACAGGTTCGGTTCTCAACAAGATAGAACTTCCCACGTTTCCCGATGTCATAGAATTCTCCCTGGATAGATCATCCCTGCTGACCAGAGAGGAGATCGAACGGATCAGATCTATTCCGGGTGTTGATGAAATTGTCTCAGGGAAAGAAACAAAAGATCAGATTGAAACCTTTTTTACTATTTCAGAATTTGTGGGCATATTTTTAATCACCCTGCTTATTGTCTGCATAGTATTGATGATTCACAATTCCATCCAGCTTGCTGTCAGAGCTCGTATCGAAGAAATTGAGATATTGAGAATCCTTGGAGCCACTCGCATATTCATTCAGATTCCTTTTGTGGTGGAAGGTGTGTTGATCGCCTTTTTTGGCTATCTTATTTCCATATTTGCCATCTATTTTCTTTACACCTTCGTTCTGGCGGGCGTCACCTTTAATGAAGCTACCTACGCCATCGCCGATATTGCACGCTTTTTTTCCATCAAACAGATACTCATAATACTCATGTCCATTTTGGCACTGGGTTTTTTGTCGTCCCTGGTTTCCACCAGCAGAGTGCTCAGAGAGTTAAAGGTATAGGAAAATTCCATCCAACAGCCATATGAGAAGCCGGTTTCTTTGCAAAAAAAACAGGATTATCCGTTCAGGGGGGCTACTAGTCGTTTTGCTCCTCCTTGCCAGCGGTGTGTTTGCCCAAGGAAAAAAGGAACTGGATAAAGTCATCAAAGACCGGGGCAAGCAGATTCATATTTTGCTAAGCGAACGTAAAAGCACCCAAACTCTGATTGATGAACTGAAACGTCAGGAATGGGGTGTGTTGGAAGTACTCAAGGTGCTGAACGAAAACATTAAAACCAACCTCATCAAGCTGAATTCCATTGTCGTTGAGATCGACACCCTTGAAGAAGACATCCGACTGACTGCCAATAAAATCGAAGGATTGACAATACAAATTGAAGAGGACAAAAAAAGCCTGCATAAGCAGTTATTTGCCCTTTTTTACTTAAAAAAAATAAAGAAAATGACCCTGTTTCTTGCAGTCAACTCCTTCAAAAATTACTTTCGCAATAAACAGTTGTTGCAGCGAAATACGGAACTTGACGCAATAACAATCAATCGGCTCAGTGAAAACCTGGCTGAACTGGAACTGGAAGTGGAGTATCAGCAAGCACAAAAAGCCAAGCTGGTTGAATTGAGGCAATCAAGAGAGGAGCAAAAAAAATTGTTGGCGTTTGAACGAGAGCAACAATTCACCTATTTACACCATATTCGTCAAGACAGATCGTTACGTGTGAAGTATTTAAGAGCGGTTCAAGTAGAGTTGGAAAAGCTGAACGATGCCATTCATACTCTGGAAATTAAAAAAGAAAACGAGAAAAAGACCAAACGATTCAGAGGGTTATATCGTTACAAATACTCCCTTCCCTCTCCTGTTAAAGGCAAACTGGTCCACCGATTTGGAAGGAAAAGCTCTCGCTTTTATACCTTGGCAAAAAGAGGGGTGTTAGTGGAAACCCGGGAAAATCAGAAAGTCAATAGCATCCTGCAAGGAAAGGTGGTTTGGTCCGGTCCTTTCCATGGGTATCGCAATCTCATCATTCTCGACCACGGCAAGGGTAGCCTTTCTGTTTATGGTAACCTGGATGAGGTTTTTGTGATTGCAGACGATGTTGTGGATCAAAATGTTCCCTTGGGAACTGTGGCTTTTAATGATCAGGAAGAAAAATTTCTGTTTTATTTTGAAACCCGTTACAACAAACGAGCTGTTAATCCTGAACAATGGCTAAAAAAGCCCACCTGGAAGTAAACCGTGAGCACATCTGCAGAGAAAAACCTTCTTACCCTGGCTGATGCCCATTTACATAAAAAACTTCTGGATATAAGTCTATTGAAAGGCGATGGTTCCGATCGGCAGATTTATTTGATTCATCCCCAAGACGATCCCAACCAAAAAGTTATCGGTGTCTACCACGAAGACGTTCAGGAAAACCTTGATTTTATCCATATCACCCAAAGGATGAAGGAGGTTTCCCTGCCAGTGCCGGAGATTTTTGCTGTTGATCCGTCTAATCAGTTTTATCTTCTGCAATATCTTGGGGAGAAAAACCTGGGACAATGGATCGATTTGTGGCTGAAAGAAGGCAATCAACAAAAAATCATTCAAGCCTATTTAAAGGTACTGCCTCACTTGATAACGATTCAACAGACTCTTACTTCCTTGTTATCAAAGTTTTTGGAAAAAAAGCTGATGAAACGCAAAGATTTTGCGGATGATTTAGCCTACTTTGAGGGAAATTTTGTCAAGAGGTTTGGTTTTGAAGAACTCTTCCATAACAAAGTGCGAAACGAGCTGGATGAATACCTGCTGAATCCCATTGGTCAACTGAAACCGTCGGTTTTTGTCTACCGGGATTTTCAATCCCGAAATATCATGTGGTTGCATGAGCAACCCTGGTTTATCGATTATCAATCAGCTTTTCTTGGCACCAGGTTTTACGACCTGGCTTCTTTGCTTTACGCCTCCAAATCCGGACTGGATGACAATGGAAGAGATGTGCTGCTGAAACATTTTTATGAGCTTTCGGCAGGTGACATGAGTTATCATGAGTTTCTCAAACAATTCTTTCTGTTTGTGCTGATCAGAAGGTTAAGATCTCTAGGTACGTACGGATTTCTGGGAGTATCGAAGCAGAAAAGAGATTTTTTTGAGAAAATCACCCCGGGACTTAAGGAGCTTTGTGCCATTCTCAAAGAAAAAGAGGAACTGGCGGCCTTTAGTCACACCAAAACCATGATCGAATCAATGCTAAAAAGCTGGCTGCATCGGAGCAAAAAGCCGGATTGATAAGGGAAGTAATTCCTTATTCCACCTGATAACCTTCAATATCATAGGGAGATGATATGAGCATCATTGGTAAATTTGTAGCAGATGACTTGTCAGACAGTGTTTATAAAAAGATCAGTCTCATTGGCTCCAGTGTAATTTCCTGGGAGGATGCTGCTAAAAACGCTATCGAACGAGCTGGTGTATCTTTGAAAGATCTACGAGTCGCAGAAGTCGTGAGAAAAGATATAAAGATGGATGATACCGGTGTAGTTTCTTATCGCACCCAATTGGCTATATCTTTTAAGATTGTGGATGTATAGGATTAGCAAGGGAAAGGTGGAAGGCTGAAGGGACATCGATTAGCAATGGAGAGGCTGGAGGCTGAAGGGTAATTTAGCCGCAAGCTTCGCTTGCGGCTATTTATTGGTAATCAACTATCCTACCACTTTGTTCAGTGAGTATTCGATAATGCCTTCTGCTCCTTTTGCCAGGAGTTCCGGTATAATCTTGCGCACGGTTTTTTCTTCAACTACCGTGTTCAACGCTACCCAGTCTGAATTGACCAGGTGGGATACCGTTGGTTTATTCAAAGCCGGCAGGATTTCAAGAACCTGATCAACATCTTTTTCCCTGACGTTCATCATCAAACCGACCTTGCTTTCAGCCGCTAATACTGATTTAAGCAACAATGCCAGTTTTTCGATTTTCTGACGTTTAAACTCGTCTTTCCAGGCTTCCTTGTTGGCAATCAGCCAGGTATTGGAAGTGCAGACAATGTCTATTACACGCAGATGGTTGGCCCGCAGGGAAGAGCCGGTTTCCGTAATTTCAACAATGGCATCAGCCAATCGTGGCGGTTTCACTTCTGTCGCTCCCCAGCTGAATTCAACCGTGGCCTTCACCCCATGCTTCTCCAGATAGCGGTTGGTTAAACCAATCACCTCCGTAGCGATGCGTTTCCCTTCCAAATCCTTTACGGATTTAATTGGAGAGTTTTCCGGAACGGCTAAAACCCATTTCAATGTGTTTTTACCTACTTTGCCATAAACCAGCTCTTCGATCTCTTCCACACTGGCTTCTGTTTCCCTGATCCAGTCCTGACCGGTCAATCCGGCATCCAGTATGCCTTCTTCAACATACCGCGCCATCTCCTGGGCTCTTATCAGCATGCACTCGATTTCCTCATCATCGATGACCGGATAGTAAGATCTGGAACTAACTGAAATTTTGTATCCGGCTTTTGCGAATATCTCGATTGTACTTTTTTGCAAACTTCCTTTAGGAATGCCAAGCTGCAACACAGCCATTGTAAATACTCCGATTAAAATGTTTGACGAAACAATGAAAATTAAAGACTTGAACTCTCAGAGGGTCAACGAATTGATGAATGGTGAGTCCTGTGTGGATGAGATTCACGCAGGATCTGTCTTTGACTTTTTATTTTTGGAACTACCATGGTTTCAATCACCCTTTGGTTTTAGCGGATGGATATGTGGATCTTAACATTGTTAGT
>JAKSDL010000780.1 GCA_022360105.1 Pseudomonadota bacterium | reverse complement strand
AGTAGGCGGATAAGCAGGTACGGCAATGACACCGGCATACAGACATCCCAGGTAGGCAGCGATATAATCCAGTCCCGGTGGATACAATAACATGGCCCGTTCACCAAACGCATGATGAGCCTGAAAATTTGCCGCAATAGCTTGTGCCTTTTCATCCAGTTCCCGATAGGTGATCCTGTTTTCCACTGGATCTGCATCGCCATTAAAGTTCAGGTAAACGAATGCAAGTTGATTCGGGATATTTTCCGCTCGATTTCTGAGGATTTCGACAAAACTGGAAGATCCTGATTTCTGTTTTTCCTCTATTGAGAGTTTCATGTATCCATAAAATGTGTAGTTTTCGGAATATTAGTTTCCCTGTGCATGCAAAGCTGCTCCTAAGGCCCCAGTCAATTGCGGTTCCCCGGGAATTTTGATTTCTGTTTTCCAATGATCTTGTAGGTATTGAACCAGAAATTTGTTTTTGGCTACACCACCGGTGAAAACAAGTTTGTTGACAGCCGGTGATACTTTTTCGGTCATGGCAATAATTTTGGAAGAAATAGATTTGAAGATCGCCTTGGCTATGTCCGCAATATCATTGCCGTCTGCCTTTAGCGAAATTACCTCCGACTCCGCAAAAACAGTACAAATTGATGATATTTCGATTTCACAACCGGACTCGTTTGCCAGCATGTTGATTTCGGGCAGAGTTTGTTTCAGGGAATAGGCCATCACTTCAAGGAACCGTCCGGTTCCGGCTGCACATTTATCATTCATCATAAAATTAGCTACCTTGGCCTCGCTTGTTAGCTTTATGACTTTAGTATCTTGCCCGCCGATATCGATAATTGTTTCGGTTCCGGGAAATGTTTGGGCGATTCCCTTTGCGTGGCAGCTAATTTCGGTAATATCTTTATCGACAAAGGGAATCTTCTTGCGACCGTATCCCGTGCCAATTGAAAAAGTTAATTGCTCCTGCCGTATGCCGGCCTGGTTACATACTTCCGCCAGGCATTTTTCCGCGACTGTTTTGTAATTGGACTCAGTTGGCATTATTGATGAGGCAATCACCTCCTGATCATCATTCACAATCACTGCTTTTGATGTGACCGAGCCTAAATCAATTCCCAGGTAGTATTTGTTCATTGTATTTCTCTTTTTGGTCTTAAATAGCTCAATTAGATTGTTTCTTCCCGCCCTCGCCCTTCAATTCCTTGACAGTGCCTTTTGAACCTATCTTAGGAGACAACCGGTCCTTTCCTAAATCAAGCTTTCCAGAAATGCTTCCACCCTGGTGGTGATTTGAGCTTCTGAAAACATTCTCGGGTCAGCTGAATCGGCTTCTATGGAAAGGCACGGAATCTCGTATTTTTCCATTACCAGCCTTTCCAATTGGTTTTGAGGTAAAGATTGCGGTTTGCAGGATCGATCCCTGTGCATGATAATGCCGTCGATACTTAGTTTGCCAACCAGTTCACTGATGATCCGTGCTTTTGTTTCGACGCCAACAGCCGAATATAGCCTGGAATAGGCATTGGCCCATTTGCCAAATACCTCTTCAAGGGATTCTGCGTCCATGGTTATATCACATTTACCATCTCTGCACTCGTTTCCTGCACCAGGGAAGAAAAAAGTAGTGGCAACTACCGAAGCTTCATTTTTGGATAGAAGTTTAAAAAAGAAGTTGTTACGGCTAAAAATTGGCATGTAATCCCACAATAACCTGATTCGTTCGTTTTTGATTCCTGAGATTCCTTCTTCCATCCTGTGAACGATTTCAGATTTTAGCAGCTTGTAGTGTGTGACGACTTCCTCTCTTCCCCGGAGCACGTTATAGGGGAACATGTGGGTGTATAAGTCCAGTGCGTCGAAAGGGGCCGGAATCAAACCGGAAAAATTGACTATCTCGTTCCAGAGTAAACTTGCTTCAGCGCTTAGTCTGGTGGCAGTCATGATTTTTTCTTCTACAATGTCAACGTTGAAGTTGTCCTTTAAAAAATCAAGCAGCTTGAAAAACTGGGCGGTAATGTAAGATCTATGGTGCTCTGGTAAGCCTTCTCCGGAGTCGTCAGCAGGTATCGGAGGTATGTCGAGAATGAAAACCGGTATGTCATTTGCTGAACCCAGCTTCTCTGCAAATTTGATTGTCGATTTACAGACATTTGTGGAACAAAGCACCATGTCCGGTTGTGGCAGTTTGACACAAAGATGTTTTTGATAAAGGAAGGTATTTAAAGCGATTTTTAGTTCGGAACAGAGCTCATCCGGGACGCCCAGCTTTTCAGCTGCAAAAATTGCTTCGCGAGAACGGTTAAGGGCTGCATAAACGGAGGCATGATTTTGTGGATAAAAAGGAATAATATCAAATCCATAAAGAATCTCAGAAGGAAATCCAAGACTGACAGCGGCTGTCAGTTTCCCTTGTTTTTGTGCTGAATTGACCTCTTCATAATATTTTTTGATGATGGTGTTCAGCTGAAAACCTGATTTCAAACGGTTCCAGTATTTTACTTTGGGCATGGTCTATCTCTCAGCTAGGATTTCGGAAAAAGCTTCGATTCGGGTAAGAATTTGATGGGCAAATTTTCCTTGAAAATCGATATCTATGGTAATAGACGGTATGCCGGCTTCTTCCAGAGGCTCTTTTAGCCGATAATGCTGGAAACTGTGGGGATCGCAGTATTTAACTACCAGAAAAATGACCCCATCCGCATGGCTGTTTTTTATCTCTTCCACTATCAAATTGTCCCAGTCAGACTCCGGGGTCACTCCATATCTGGCTGCACAAGGGAATTGCCTGACATATTTCTCTGCCAAAAAATCAAACAATTCTTCCTGACTGCAGTTGGAAAAGTTGATCTTTGATTCCAAGTTACTGGCTCTTTTAAAATTGCGACCGGAAAAACATAATAAATCTCCAACAATCGAAAGATTGGCATCCTGTATCAAAGAGAAGACCTCTTGATCGTAAATTGAATTGCCGATTAGAAAGATTCTCTTTTTTCCTGTGTTTGCAGGGGCTTCTTTTTTGTTAGAAGTTTGCTCATTCTTGAAAGTATTGACCATGGTGGCAAAATCGTTGATTCCCACCTGGTTTCCGGCATTAACCAAATCGTAATACGGAATCATGTTATCCTGACCAGACTTTGAGGAAACATTTTGCAGGTCGTTAACAGTCTGATGAACATCATGGTAGTTAAAAACAGCATTTCTCAACTGTTGCACAGAAAATTTTTGGCCGGTAAATGCGGAAAGCTTGTCTGAAAATCGTTTTGCTTCGGCTCGGAAAAAGCTAATGGCTTCAGGAGTATCTGTGTTTATGGGGCAGGCAAAATTATAATAAAATATATCTGTTCGAATTTGTCTCAAAAGGTCTCCCAACACTCCCATCGCATCGCATGATGTAGCGGTGACAACCCCATCCAGCTTGTTGCTGTTGATAAACTCTTCCAGAACTGCTCGGATAAAGGAGCAACCATAGACGCTCAGGAAATTCTCGGCCGTGGTGACCGGTCCTTTTTTGCCAAACAATCGAATCGGTTTGATATTAAAGGTTTCCAGCAGTTCTATAGGCACATTGTTACAGATGTATCCGAAGGCCAGATTGTTCATTTTATTACCTCATGTTTTTCATTGCCCGCTAATCCTTCGAAAGGCCGATATTAGCCAAGTGTTTGGGTCGTCTAGGGGATTTTGATAAGGGTTAAATGTACTTGCAGACAAGTCTGTCTGGTACTTTGTAGCTAGAGATGTTCTCACGGCACCATTTTTTTAGTGCTTTTTCATTCAATTCAGACTGTTCAGACACTGTTACCACAGCCTCCGATGTCTCAGCTTTGGCATTATCAATACTTTCAATTTCATAGGTGAATATCTTGACATCGATAACCTGTGGATGTTTTTTAATCAATTTTTCTACTTCCTTAGGGTAGATGTTTAACCCGCTTTTGATGATCATCTTTTTCTTTCTGCCGCTAATATAGAGATTTCCATCTGAATCCAGATAGCCCAGATCACCTGAACGCAACCAACCATCCGATATGGTTGATCCGGTTTTCTGATCACGCTTGAAATAGTGGCTGATCACATTAGTACCTTTGATCAGAATTTCACCTATTTGTCCGCAACCCATCTCTCTTCCTGCGCGAACGATTTTAATCTCATTCCATGGCATCTGTTTTCCGGCTGCACCTATTTTGTTTTTATGTGCCGGGGAATTGAAGGTGGCGATAGAGGAGGTTTCGGTAAGTCCGTATCCAACTCGAATGTCAATGCCTAGTTGTTGTTTGAACCGTTTTTGAAGATCGATAGGCAGTGCCTCTCCACCACAGATCCAAAGGCGGGTTGAAAGCCTGCCTATTTCTAACTGAAGCCGTTTTTCGATCGCCAAAAACATGACCGGTGTACCTGTAAATATTGTAATATCATGCGTTCGCAGACTATCGACCAATGATTGCGGTGTAAAATTACCAAGAAGATGAAACGGAACCCTGCTGCGCAAGGGAATCAAAAAAGTTGACACAAATCCAAACGAGTGGAAAAGAGGCAGGGCAGCAATAAAAACATCATTTTCTAAAACGCTTTCTGCAAATACGGTGGAAACTTCATAAAGCGCATCGCGGCAAATGACTGCCCCGGATGGTGTCCCGTCTTCTGCCGCAGTATACATTATAACTGCGGCTTCACCCACCTCCGGACGATTCCAATCAGATTGCGGTTCAGCTTCATTTATGCTTTCCCAAAAGGTCTTATAACCTTCTGCTTTATCGATCAGAAGAAAGTTTTCTTTAGAAACGAAGGAGTGATTGTCTATTTTAAATTGCTCTAGTCGGCCCGAAAACGTGAGAACCAGTTTGGGATCAGACTCATTGACATAGTGTTGTAGCTCAAATCTGCCTGCAACCGGGTTTGTCAAGACGGAAATTGCTCCCAGTTGGGCAATCGCTAAAACCGCATAGAGAAATTCCGGAGTATTCCCCACGTTTAATAATACCCGATCACCGGATTGAATTCCTTGAATTTTTAGATACGCAGCTACTTTGTTTGTAGTTGTCAGCGCATCAGCATAACTCACAGACCGGTTACCATCCAGGAAAAAAGAAGATTCGGGGACGGCTGTTGCTGCTTCAAGCAATAGTTGGTAGATACCGTTTTCAGGTGCTTGCATGAATCAATCTTGAGGTTTGTCTAACGTTTAAGGAATTGCTTACTTTCCTTTTTTACCGATCAGTAGAAAGTGGCCCATATCTTTTTGTTTGATGGCATTCGTGGCAAATCTTTCCTGTTGAAGCAGGTCGAGCGTGGTTCGAATGCCAAAATCCCTGATCAGGTTAAAAACCAATTTTGTTTTTTGTTTGTATGAAAACATATACTTGCTTCCGCCCTGATCGGTAACTTTGTTATATTCCTGTATACCGGACCAGTCTTCAGTATATATATCAGTGAATCCGGCGGATTGAGCAATGTTTATGAAGTCGTACTTGGTGAGGGTTTGGATGGAGTACACTTCATTGACTTTTTGTTTAAAAGCAACATCGTCCTGTTTCCTTTCATCGATGAAAATATCGTGAAACACCAAATAACCTCCCGGTTTCGCCACTCTGTGCATTTCCTGGGCAATTTTCAGGGGATCATCCGGAATGACAAAGACACCTTCATTCAGAACCATATCAAAGGTATTGTCTTTGAATTCAAGATTTAGGGCGTCTCCAAATTGAAATTTGAGCCTTCCGGAGTTTACCCCCTTTTTTTTCATTGCGGTGTTGGCCATTTGTTGCATGGTGGGATCGATATCTATCGCAGTGATGTCGCAATTAAATTTCTCATGCCAATACAAAGCGGTGGTTCCCCTGCCATGTCCGATGTCGAGGACTTTTTTTGATTTTGAAAGTTCGGTTTTGGTAGCTATCCTATCGGTTAGATCCCGGCCTCCCGGATGCATCCATTGCATGTTCACATAATCTAACCGCATAACACTTTCTAGATTCATTTTTATTTTATCAAAAGATTTTCAAGCAGAATTTTTCAAAACAAGGACATCTAAAATCGCCAAACCACGGGATGTTTCTCGACCGATCTGATCATGAAGATTCGAAGGTGAGCAAACCAAAGCTAATTCCTTCTATCGATCTCGTGCCATTCCCTGCGTTGCAAAGCGAGCTTTGCGTAAGCCTGGTTCATCATCAGACACCAGAGGGCGCCTTCAAAGTTTTTCGTGCGAAACAGGGTATAGATGAACATTTTCATAAAATTACCCAGGGAATACAGCCGTTTCGTAATTTTAAAATACTCTTCCCAAAACTTATCTTCAGTGCTTCCGACAATTTTGGTTAACAGTTCGAATGTATCGTACTTTTTCCAGTCTTCAGGATAATTGGTAAACAACAAGCGGTTTTCATCCAACATTTTTTGATATAGCTGGGTTCCCGGAAGCGGCGTCATTATCATTATTACGTTTACGTTGAATTTAATTTTCCAAATGAAATCGGATTTTTTCTTTAAATGCTCCGGGGTGTCGTGATCAGTTCCGTATATAAATGCTCCACATACGCCTATTCCATGATCATTAATCTTGTTCAACACCGTTTGGTAATCTCGCTTGATGTTTATTGGTTTGTTCATTTCTTTCAGATCTTCAGGCGTTGGTGATTCAAATCCGATAAAAACAACCTGGCATCCGCTTTTCTTTGCCCAATAGAGCAATTCCGGATTATCAGCGAAGTTTATAGACGTCTGGGTGACCCATTTTTTATTGAGTTTACGTTCAACCATGCCTTTGAAAAGCTGAATGGCTCGTTTCTCAGCCTTTTTCCCATACCCAATGATGTTGTCATCAACGAAAAAAATGTTTTGCTGGGGGATACGTTCCAGTTCGTCCAGAATGTCTTCAGGATCACGCTGTCTGAATTTGTTGCCATTGAATGCAGTAACGGCACAATACATACAATTCAAGGGGCAACCCCTTGAGGTTTGTACAGTGGCAAAGAGATATTTGTTGCTGAATAGATCTCTTCGTGGTTCTACTAACCGGGACGGATCAAGATGTTCACCATAATATTTTTGCTTGAGGTTGTTTGCCCTGAAATCTTCAATGACTTGCCCCCAAACACTTTCTGCTTCTCCAACAACTATGGTATCAACATACTGCAATGCTTCATCCTGTTTTGCAGACACGTGTACGCCGCCCATTACCACAGGTATATTTCGTTTCCGATATTCCTCAGCTATCAGGTATGCTCTGCTGATCGATGTAGTCAGGGATGTAATGCCGACCAGATCCGCATCTTCAAAATCAAAATCATCAACATTTTCATCGATGATCTTAATTTCAAATTCGTCCGGAGTCATTGCGGCTATGACTCCGAGGGCCATTGGAGGGTGCAAAAAAGCGATGTTTTTTGACAAACCCATCTTATCCGGATTTTGGGGATTAATTAGCAGTAATTTTTTTGTTTTTTTGGCTGATTTGTCCTCTTCCAGATTTTTTAGCCGCCGGTTCATGTCGTTCAGCAAACGTTTTCCATGCTGAACATAGATGAGGAAAAGCCCGAAGTAAAAAACTGTCGATTCTACGTAAATACCAATAAATAGGAACAATTCAGCGGGAGTTTTAGGAATAACCAAAAAACACGGGATCATCGAAAACAAAAATAACCCGATGGGCACCATTGCGTAATATTTACGCTTCCAGGATACAAGCATATCAATGTTGCCTGCTATAAACTTGAATCCCGGCAGGAAGAACAAAAAATAAAAAAGCAGAATGAATGAATAGCCTCCGATAGCCCGCAGGTGTTTTTCCGAGAAGAGAAAAACAGCAGCAATCAGGATGAAGCTGTTAAGCACAATTAAGTATGGATACCTGGACCTCATAGCATTCCGTTTTCTCTTATTCTGTCGATTATCCTGGGCAAATAAACATCCAGACCAACTTGAACGATGTCATGTATTGGCCGGCAATATATTATGTCAAAACCATGTGCCAGTGAAGCACAGCTTCCACCGCAGATATACTTATAGGCGCAATCTTCACATTCAGGGTTGTTATCAACTGCGCGGCTGTGCCACAGGTCCAGACGTTCCTCATTGATTTCAAATTCAGGGTAGTATCGTCCAAGTACAAGATGTTCTGCGACTCCTCCGGGACAGGCGAAAATAGTGCCATCAGGGGCGAATGTCCAGGAAATGTGTGACGCCGAGCAGGTAGATAACTTGGGCGGTGGCAATTCTCCGCGGTAATACAACTGGCTTACACCCAGGGATTCCGGACGCAGCATTTTCATTAATGAGGCGTTAGACTTTGCCATCTCAGACACACGTTTGAGGATTTTTACATTTTTGTCGGCCCCGCTGACTTTACCTGAGTAACCCTGGTTTTCCGTTAAATCCATGCAATGCAGGATGAAGCCTGAGATGTCTTCTGCCAGTTGAATCATGAATTTTTCATCTTCAAGGTCCAACCACCCTTTTTCGTCCAGAAATTCTGCTAACTCGGGAAGATGGTCGATGTTCTGTTCATCAATTACAGTTTTAAGCATGACAGGCATGCCATGTTCCACGCACAGTTCGATTGCAGCTATCGTTTTGTCATATGTCCCTTCACCCTGGCGACTGAATCTTCGCTGGTCATGAATGCGTTTAGGGCCATCCAGAGTGATTTGAAACGTTACAACGTTAAGTCCTTTGAAATCATCAATAAACTGATCCAATTGAGTACCATTTGTTACAACGCCAATAGGCAAACCCACCATTCTGCATTTGTTCAGGATGTAGCGGACAATGTTTTTTCCTTTTTTTGTGGCCATTAATGGCTCACCACCGAACAAGGTAACTACCGGGGGGCCGGTATGGGCTTTTTCAACAGTCACCTTCTCCTGAATGATCTGGGTTATGCGGTCCACCATTTCGTAGGTCATGTATTCACTTTCCCGAGGCATTGCAACTTTGTCTTGATAACAATAGGTACAATTCAGATTGCAGCTGTAGGTCGGCGAAATGAAAAATTGATGACCCTCTTCTTTTAGTTTTTCGTAATAATAATCATTTGCAGCCCGCTCCGCCTGTTGCTCTTCTGATGCGGAATTATACAGATAGTTGTTTTCGATAAGAAATTGGTTAAACGGCCCGATTTCATTCAGATTATTAGTCTTTACAATGTCCGCAAGCTGATCAGGAATTAAGTGGATCTTCCTGTTTAAAAAATTAACCAGCACTTTGTGCTCAGGGTATTCCTCGGAATTATTGTCGAATATGATGTTATATTTGCTTAGGTACATATCTGCTCATAATGGAAAATGGTATAAGTCACGGATCGAATTTAGTCATTTAACAGGCAAAGACAAGTTATTGCTCCGAGTTTTTATATCAGGTAGGAATCATCTGTGTTTTTCTACAGCTTTGAAAAGATGCCGGATATTTTTAGAGTTTTAAAAAACACTGGTAATACACTGCCCAAAATTGGTTCCTGATCCGGTTTCCTTACCGCAACAAATCACTATTTTTTTCTTGGTGCGGATGTTTTTGTCCGTCAAATCAATAATCTGATAAACTTTCTTCTCTTTTTGTTCACCGGCATGATACCCGGAACTGGAAATAGTGATGACTTTTTTTTCCATGACGGTTCTCCTATCGCTATTCTCGTTCAATCAAAAAATAACCCCGTTAATTGCGGCAGAATTGATTATGATTTCTTTCATAGATGTTGTACCAGCAAAGTGGAACCTGACGTCCGTCTTTGAGCAGCAGCATATTGCAACACTTTTTCAGTCTCCCCAAATCGAAGTTGTAGGCATCCATATAATGGTGAATAAAAATTTGCTTCAAACGTGATTCAAAGTCGCTCATCTGGTCTTTGTCCAAAGGGTCCACATGAGCAATTTGACTGGTTGGGGAACACGAACAGGAACCCGAACTTTCGGAAACCGGGGCTGAACCGGAAATTATGCTTTGCCTTGTATCGGGGCGTATTCCGAGTTCATTTTTTATCATGTTTAAATATTTTTTCTGGCTGATAACCCGCCTTAAGGGCATGGTCTTTTCCCCTTTAACCCAGAGATAAGCTACAATCTGGCATTCCGAATGTGCACAAGGAATGGTATCAAAGTCTGTTTCTTCCAGCAGACCGTCACTTTGTTCAGCAATTAACTTGACGATATCCGGCCCTGTTATACGATCTAATGGATCTCCTCCGAAGTTGTATCCACCTTCACCTGCAAAAATCAGAGGTTGAAATATCAACGATGTGACGTTCTCATATTTGGAAAATTCTTTGACGATTTCTCCCAGCTGGTTTTCATTGACTCCCTTGGACACCGCTGTTTGGATGACAATACGTACATTGTGTTTGTTTAAAAGCTCAAAAGCTTTCATTTTCTTGGGTAACAGGTTACTAACGCCCCTGTGAGCTTTCGAACTTTCATTGTCAAAGCCATCGAATTGAAGGTTTATGTACACATCGTTTTCTTTCAGTCTTTTAACGAATTCTTCATCTTTTGCTATTTTCAATCCGTTTGAGATGACATCAACTCTCGTTATTTCTTTTCTGCTATTGGCTTCCTCTACCAATTCAAAGAAATTGGGATGCATTGTGGGCTCACCACCGGTCAATATGAGAATTTGAAGAGACCCTTCAGACTGGATAACGGAATCTAAACGTTTTTTAAAATCATCGAGACTGATGTGATTAGGATTTTGTTTATTGGTAACAACACAAATTGAGCAATTCATATCGCAGGCATCGGTGATGTCAATTACCGGTGCACAGATGTGCTGATGATGATCGCTACAAATTCCACAATCATATGGACACCCGTGTTCCCTTTTAGTTCTGAATTCAAGTGGCGGTGTTCCACGCCTGAGAAGCGATGTATCCCATGACTTTTTATACCATTCGATGCTGTTTGATTTCAAAGTAAGAGTGTTGCCATGTTTCGGACAGTATTTTTTAAGATACACTTTTCCGGATTTGACCAATATTTCAGCATCAACCATATCCAGCTTTTCATTAGGATCGCGATTGGCCAAAAACTCGTCATAACATTTATGGCAGATCGCCCGGGTTATCCCCAGGTACAAGTATTCATCCAGTTTTCTCTCTTTTGGGGTGGATTCCTCAATGGTTGAATCTACTTTTGAACAAACGGAAGTATCACTCATAGGAAATTCCTTTGCTTAATTATGTTTAAAAAAAGAGAGTGCAATAGTGTGGCATAAACCATTGACCCGAAATTCTGCCTGAAGATTCTTAGGCATTAACAGGATTGTTAACAACCCCTTCATACAGTTGATCTTCCGGCCTTGGGGGAATTAGCAGTTCACCGCAGTTCTTACAGATAAAAATTGGCCCAATTGGAAGATTCAAATCGATATAATCATCATCATTGGGATCTATTTGATTGGTTTGTATCGATCCGCATCGGTCGCATTTATCAGGCTTCCAACTTGCCACATCATAGTACCGCTCCACCAGATTAACGAAAGTGGTAGCTGTAATTAAGCTGGCGATATCAAATTCCTTGGTTTCAGTGGTGATTCTTTCAGGCTCTATTTCAGGCATAGCCATGCGTAATATCTGAACACCTCGATCATTAAGTGAACAGTCCTGGAAGAACTCTTCCTTGCCGTATTTTTGAGTCAGATATTCAAATACATTGGCATCCGGCAGCAAAATGTCCAATTCGTCTTCAATTCGTCGCATAACATCAAGGAAGTCAATGGATTCAGCCCCCAAATCATTGATTAGCGATGAATCTGCATGGATTTCACTTTTATCAATATCCAGTACCTTTGCCAGAATATCTTCAACCAGTGTGTAAACATCATCTCTAATGAATTCTTTCATTTTATTCAGTGCCTCCTCAGAAGGTCTTGGTCCTTTGTATTGAGCAAATTTTTCAGCAAGTATATGAACGTCATTTGTGAATGTCTTACACCCTAGGATGAATTTTTGAGAAAGACTGTGATTGAGTTTTGAAGTCAAATTGCAGTTAGAGTTAAGATTCAACGGTGGGCTAGATTTCGGTGAATTGGATCTTGAAGAAAATGCCTTGTTTGAGCTTGTGAGGAAAATACAGACCATGAAGTGTTTTTTTTTTAATTGAATTGGTTTGATATCCATAATTCAAAAATCAAATTAACGGAATTGCACAGTCGCTATTCATATTGGCTACCTTCAAAGCCTGATGCCACGCACTACTAAAATTATAGATTTAGTTTTCCAGCCAGGCTTGAGATTTGGTTGAATAAAATTCCATTTCTATCAGACTTTCAATTGCGGTAGGGACTATGAATAAGCGGAATTTTTTGTTGAGACTTTGAGTTAGGAATCTCGAAGGCAGGTGTCAACCACACAGGATTGACAATAAGGGAACCGTCAACCGGTTGACGCGAAAATGAGCTATCCTCTGCTAAAGAGCAAAAACCGCTTTTTATGTTTATCGATCTCAGGTTGGTTTGTCAGTGAAGTGACGGTCGGCAAAACAGTCCAGAAATAGGTTTGCTTAATCTGACCCGCCCGTTTATAATCGGGACATTGTAAATTAAAGCAATTTTTGTAAGATACCTATCTGAATTTACAGTTTATTAACTAAAAAAGCCTCGCGGAGATACAATGGGAAGTGAAAAGTCGATCCTGGATAATTTTCTGCCTCAATTGAAAAGTTTTGTAAAATCCGAAACTGTTTTTGGAGAACCCTATAGTATAGGTGATATTACGCTAATTCCTGTAAACTCAGTAAGGGTTGGCTTTGGTTTTGGGTCGGGTGATGCATCCAAAAAAGTGGATGGATCCGGGGGTGGCGGCGGTGTTTTAATGACACCGGTTGCGTTTGTGGTGGTTAAGGAAGGTGACGTCTCCATTCACAATCTCAGTGCCGGAACTATTGAAAATGTGATGGATAAGGCTCCGGAAGCTTTGGATCGTTTATTCAATATTGTCAAAAAAGCCACAACCAAAAAACCAAACCAGGAAGGATGATCGCGCTCGGTATTTTGCTTTCCCTTGGTCTTCTACTAATAACCATTCTAAGCGTTCCGATCAGGGTTCGGTTTGAATCCAACCCTGTCTGTTATATCACCTGGCTGTTCTTAAAATTTCGTGTCCGTTTTGTTAAAGGTGATGTAAAAACGGATGTGAAAATATTTAACAAAAAGACCAGGTGGTTTAAGAAGAAAAAAAAACCTACCAAGAAAAAAGAGCCTTCTGCCGCTAAAAAAGAAAAGAAAGAAAAGAAGGAAAAGAAAAAAAAGAAACAACCCAAGATCACCAAAGATTTAATATTAGGGACATTATCCGATGTAGCAGTAAAAAAATCCCTGCGAGTGATACTAAGGTTCTGTCGGCGTTGTGTGAATTCGGTTCGCATCAGCATGCTTCATTGCAATATCGGGCTTAAGGACTATTATTGGCAGGGCATCCTAACCGGACTATTTCATTCGTTACCCCACACGAACAATCTCCAAATATCCGGCAATTTTCTGGAGGAGAAAGAATTCTCTCTGGAACTTCAGATTTCCATTTTGAGAATTACCTTGGCATTGTCCTTGTTGTTATTTACTTTCCCCTATCTCAAGGCCTACAGTCTATACAGACGATTGTATCTATAAAAAGTTCAAATTCCTCGATAAACTGGTTGACGTATCGTACCTTCAGGCCTATGTCATAAGGAACAATAACTTTAATAATTAATCAAGAGTGTTTTATGGAATTCACATCCGTTTATGAACAGGATGGTTTAAAAATCGTTCAGGTATGTAGCGGATTTGTGGAAGTCTACTTCGATTGGTCCAAACTACCAGACCTTGATCTTTCCGAACATTACTATTGTATTCGTGCAAATCCAAAAACATCCCTTTTGCCCGTTGAATATGCCCGTCCTAATTCGGAAGGTCCTCTCTTTTTGCATTTGGCTCAAACTGTCATTTACCAAATTGAATTAATTCAGTTGAGCCATTTGACATACACGGTTCAATCGGCTTTGAAACAACTACCTTGGGTTGATTTGGTTTCTCAGCACGAAAATCTACATAAGCTCGTTTGGAGCAACACTGAAATTAATGGTGCAGGAACTCTTGAGATTTGGGCTGATGGTGAGTTGCAGGGGTCGGTCTCATCAAACGATCCGGCCGTTTTTCACGTCAAGGGAAGACCTGAATTCATTTCTCTGAAAACCGACAAAGGTGAAGAACTATTCAAAGTTATAACCAATCTTGCAGCAATTGACATAGTTCGTTCCACTGATTTTGAGATTAAAAAAGTTACTACCAAACTAAGTTTTTACACGGCGATCAGTCCTTCCGGCGGATGGAAGGTGCGGGCGGAAATGAATCCATCGTTTAAGATTCGCGAGCTGTGGCAAAGATTTTATTGTCGACGGTTTCCGGATTGTGACCGAGCCAAGATCGTGGGCAGTTTTCGAATGATTGAAGATGGAAAGGTTGTGGGGACTGTCAGGCAATTCGGATTTTGGACCCGTGTGCGCGATCATATGATCGAAAAAATTCAGTTGGAAGAATGGAATCTCTCGCAGCGAAAGCCGTTGGAAGGCATCCGCTTGCAATTGCAAATTACTTCTGCTCATCGCGAGCTGTACCGTTTTGTTCTGGCTGAAAAAGAGGAGAATTCCTCCGGGGAGATTTCGTTGATCGGTTTTTCCGAAGAGGAAATCCAGGAGGCGGAAGCGGCCCTGGCTGCTATAAATAATCGAGTTTCCTGGGACCAGGCACATTTGGAACTGGTTTTATGGTTTAAAACGGATGACACCTGGCATGAATTCCAGCGGGACAATGCCCATAATCTGCGCTGGGAGTTTTTTCCATCCCACAGCACCCGACAGGCGCGATGTGAATGGATATTGTCCTCTATCGATAACGGCAACCGTGAATTGGTCGTCTTAAAATCAGGGACGGAAAACCGGCCGGAGTTTTCTGCAGAAGTGTTTCTGCAACCATTCAGCGCAACTCATTTGGTAGCGATATGGGAATTGGATCAGAAAAAAGTTGAGGATGCCATCAAAGCCCAGTGGCGGGTTGAACTGCGCGAAGTCGGCTTTCACTTGAAAGTCCATGAGGAATACTTGGGTGTTCGGACCGCCAGACCGGATCTCGACGTACATATTCCGGATATATTTTCTCCCCATCAAAACATTTACTTTGAGGTAGACCCGGACAAGTGTTTTTCGGCAGAGATTGTTGCCAGACATTACAATTTTGAATTTGCACTGACTCCTGTGTCCTCTCCTGTGGTGGTCCCCCGTTTACAACCAACAGGCCGTGCGGTAGAGAGCTATCAAAAACCCGGACACTGGTTTCATAACTCACAAAGAGAAGTAAAACATCAGGTCGGGAAGGATTCTTATAATAAAGCCAAAGTAATTCTGCATCTGCATTTTCACTCGCCAAATCTATTTCGGGCAGATCCTTTTCGCGAATCTTTTCTCAAAGATACTGAGTGGCCCATAAAAACAGCGCAGGGAGACGAAGTTCATAATCCCCCCGGTGAATGGATTCTAAAAAATTGTATGGACTCCTGGTTGCCCATCCTCAGAATGTTCAGAAAATTAGCTTTTGAAGGTGTGGATTATCAGTTTAGCCTGAATATCACCCCTCCTGTGGCCTATGTTGTTTCCAGCCCGAGATTTAAAGACTACATGTCCAGGTATCTCCTACGGGTGCAGGCCTTTATAAAAAGTCAGATCGCTCTAATCAAAAACAGACAGGATTCCCAGGATTATCTGCATGCTGCCCAAAGGTATCTTGAAGATGTAAGAGCTTTGGATCTTTTTTATAACCAGGAAATTCATAAAGATATTGTCGGTGCTTTTTCCGATTTGGAAAAAAAGGGATACCTGGAAATCTCCACTTGCACAGCAACGCACGGTATGCCGGCAGAGTTGGCTGCCATGTCGGATGCTTTGAACGCCCAGGTAGCGCTTGCTGCCAGAAGTCACCACAGGTTATTTGGCGGTAGGCCGCAAGGAATCTGGTTGGCAGAAAACTCGTTCTTTCCAGGGGCAGAGCAGTTCGTTTCTTCAGAATTCTTCAATTATTTCTTTGTGGAATCGGAATCGGTTTTGTGGGGAAGCGCTGCATCTCAGGAAGAGGAGTTTAATCCTGTGATGATTCCCGGAACTGGCGTCGCGGCAATACCACGAAGTCGCTTGGGCAGGTCGCAGGTTTGGGATGCGGATATCGGCTATGCCGGTCATCCCGATTTTCGGGAGTTCCATTTCCGCCACCTGGGATTGCCCCTCAAACGAATCACTTCGAAAGACAGTGACGAAAAGCAGGCTTACAATCCCGATCAGGCAGAAGAGACTGCCAGGGTTTTGGCACGGGATTTTTACAACAAACTGTGCGACAAAGCGCATGAATTAGGCCAAAGAGTCTTCAGAACCATACCGTTGATTACCTGTTCATATGACGCGGAGTTGTTCGGTCATCATTGGTCGGAAGGACCTTACTTTCTGGAAGAGCTGATCCGAGAAATTCACCGAAAGAGCGATGTCATCGGCTTGACGACGCCTTCGCATTACCTGGTCGATGCAGAAGCCCTGCCCGAAGTGATGCCCAATCCTTCAACCTGGGGGCACGAAGCGACCCATGTTAAATGGAGTGACCCAAAGGTCATCTGGAGTTACAAGGAAATCAAGCGGGCTGAAAAACTGCTGAATGTCTATCTTAAAAAAGCGTTGGAAGGCGAGTTGCAGGAGTGGCAAAAAGAGATGGTTGAGCAGATGGCGGCGGAATTGATTCGGGCTCAAAGCTCCGATTTAACGTTTGTCATCATGGCAGGCAGTTTTGAAGAAGATATGCAGAGGGAAATACTTAAATATCTGGATTATTTTTATAAGTTGAAGCATCTGATTGATAACAACAATGAAAACAGGGATTTCTTGAATTTTCGAAAATATGAAAATGATATGTTTCCGGAGATCAAGGAGTTTTATAACATCAGGCAGTAATTTGGTTTTGACGAATGATATATTGCCTGCACCTGCCCATCTAAAACCTTTTTTGCTTACCAATCATCTCCAATTCAGAGATTTTGTCGGATTGATTTGAAGAAGCGTATAGTTTTTTTAGATCTTCAATAACCTCTTTTCCGGCTTCATTGTCACCAGCTTTGAAATAGCTTTGATAGGCTCCGGCTAAGTGCCGTTCCGCAGTATTGAGATCGAACAATTTTTGATAACACAATCCAAGCTGGTGCAGACACCATGCAACCTCTACCGAATTAGATTCTGTGGAATACACTTTCATAGCCTGGTTGAAGTAGTCGATTGCCGATATATAATCCTCAATCATCATCAATACAACAGCCAGAGACGAATAGAGGTAACTTTTTAAATCATAGATCTTTTCACTTTCAATAATAGCTTCTGCTGATCTCAGGCAAGCCAGTGCCTCTTCAACGTCCCCTTTGTCTCCTAATAGATCCGCCTTGTGGATGTGAATCAGAGCTAGTCCGTGTCTGTTTTGAGTATCGAGGTAGCCTTCCACAATTGAATCGACCAGTTCCAGGGCTTGGTCCGGCTTTTCCGCTTGTTTGAATATCCTGAATTTTTCATGATAAAGGAAGGTTAGCCAGTGTTGATCCTGCAATTGTTGGAATGCCTGTTCTGCTAAATCAAAATGTTCAAGCGCCAGCTCGAATTCCTGGCGTTCCAATTGGTGGACAGCTTCATCATACTCTTGCTCACCTTGCGAAAGTAGAGATTCTCTTTCTTCAGCGGATACCATGGTCTTTAAAATATATTAATAATTTCAGAATAATAATTGCGGCAACCCGATGATTTAAATCCTTAGAAATGAATTTGGACATGGGGTGGAAAAGAAGCCCTGATTTTCTTTTTTTCTTCTTCTGAAAAGCTGTTGTTGTACAAATAAAGTTTTTTTAGCTTTTTCAGTTTGTAAATAGCCGGGGGTAAGGTCTTAAATTCGTTACAAGAAATATTTAAAACCTCAATGGTTCGCTTGATCAAATCAGGTTGTCCGTTTATGACCACTTCAATGAATTCGTCATCGGAATCATCCTCCTCAACAGCCTCTCTTTCTTCAATAATGGATTGAGCTTTAGATTCCAATTCCAGCAAGGATTCTATCATCTCAACCAACTGGTCGTTGTTGTATTGATATAGCGAATCATCTTTGCCCGCCTCTTTGATAATTTTAAGAATGTCAACCATGATAAACAGTCCCTTGATATACAGATAGATTTTCGATCGGGGTGTTTTTGCACACATCAAAGGTTATCAAAATAGGTGCCAACTTCCCCGTTTTTGCTAAGCACGAACTAAATCGAATGAGAAGGCAGTCGGATAAGTGACAACTCAGCTGAAACCAGTTTAACGTTAACTTCTTTGAACAAAGAAAGGTTGAACCAAACCTGGTAGTGAGTGTCAATATTAAGCATTGTCATTCATCTTCATTATTGTCTACCCAATAGCGTAGCGGAGGTTTTGATATAGGTTTAAAATCCCTGATATTTCAATTGATTCGACGATGTTAATCGGTTAATTCTATAAAGAGATAAACAGCTCAACCATAAATCAAACAGGAATTAGATCATGCCAGACGAAAAATTAAAAGTAGGTGTTGTCACTATCAGCGATCGGGCTTCTTCCGGTGAATATGAAGACAAAAGCGGACCCGCCATCAGGGAATGGTTAGGGCAGGCCTTAGCCTCCGAATGGGAAACTATCGAAAAAGTCATAGCCGATGAGCAAGATCAAATAGAAGAGATTCTCATCACCCTGGCGGACAAGGAAAAGTGTCATCTCGTTTTAACTACCGGTGGAACAGGTCCGGCAAAACGTGATGTAACTCCCGAGGCAACAATGGCCATTGCCGATAAGATCATGGATGGATTTGGAGAGCGCATGCGCTCGATCAGCCTGAAGTATGTCCCCACGGCTATTCTTTCCAGGCAGGTCGGTGTTATCAGAAAGGAGTGTCTGATCATTAATCTGCCCGGACAGCCAAAAGCAATTAAGGAAACCATGGATGAATTGTTTGCCGCCATACCTTATTGCATCGATCTGATCGGAGGTCCTTATATCGAAACCAACGAGTCTGTGGTCAAAGCATTCAGACCAAAGTCAGCTATTCGGAAATAAGAATATCGATCATAAACGATTTGTAAGCGGTTGGTTTTGCAGATTGAAAATCTGGTGCAGGCTGACAGGGATCAACCTTTATTTTTTTAGCGTAGCCAAATTAATTCACTAGATAATACAATCAACGTTTGAGAGATTATTCTGCATTACTATAGAAGATTTATAAATTCATTTAGTTAACTTAAATTTATCACTTATCAATTATTTTAGACTAGATAAAGAAAATGGACTCATTAGAGCAAAAGATCAAATCGGTTTTGGAACAGATCCCTTTCGGAGAAAATGGTACCAATATCGTAGAAAAAAATGTTGTTCATTCCATGGATATTGAACACAGCAAGGCCAGTGTGGTTTTGGTAATTCCGGAAGAATACAAGAATCTGGAAGGTGATGTGGCTCGCAAAGTTAAGGAAGGTTTGAAAGGGCTTGAAGAGATCAATTCGGTAAATATCGATATTGTTCGCTCTCCAAATGAAGTTGAAGAAAAAGGGCAAGCTGATCCAGCCAATCCGGCTCCTCCCGAGCAGGCCAATTACCTGACAGAATATGAAAACGTCATCCTCGTTGCCAGTGGTAAAGGTGGTGTTGGTAAATCTACGGTAGCCATTAATTTGGCCTTGGCACTCAAGAAAATCGGCAAGACAGTGTCGTTAATGGATGCGGATGTTTACGGTCCGTCTGTACCGATCATGCTGGGTGTGAGAGGTGAAACAATCAAGCTGGAAGGCAGCCAGATTAAACCGATCAATAAATACGGTCTGGATTGTGTTTCGGTTGGCAACATGATCAAGGAAGACCAGGCTTTGATTTGGAGAGGGCCCATGGCTCATCAGGTTATCCAGAACATGCTAAGGGACGCAGCCTGGCCAGGTGGAGAATACATGATTATCGATCTTCCTCCCGGAACCGGTGATGTTCAATTATCACTCTCCCAAATGACTGCAGCTACAGGTGCTGTTGTTGTCTGTACCCCGCAGGATGTTGCTTTGCTTGATGCCAGGAAAGCTATTGCCATGTTTGACAAAGTGAATATTCCAGTTATCGGAATGATCGAAAACATGAGCTCTTTCGTCTGTCCTAAATGCGGTGCTGAAACTCCTATCTTTTCCAAAGGCGGTGCAGAGAAGGAAAGTGAAGCTCAGCAGGTTGAGTTTGTGGGACGAGTGCCTATTGAACTGGATATTCGACTTGGGGCTGATAACGGTGACCCGGTTGTTCATGGTATGCCTAATTCAGCTGCAGCCAAAAACTTCATTGAAATGGCAGAGAACCTGGATAAAATTATTCAGGGAGGGTAAACATGGCATTTAAGCGCAGAGCCATACCAAAAGATATTTTCTTTGACGGTGAAATGAATATCATTTGGAAGGATGGTGCCCATACGACATACGATTATTGGCAACTGAGAACGTCCTGCCCTTGTGCCAGCTGTGTGGATGAAATAACAGGTGAAAAGATTCTTGATGACGCCACAGTCCCCAAGGATGTTCATCCGGTTCGCAGTGCTTATATCGGGAACTATGCTTTGGAGATTCTCTGGAGCGATGATCACAACACTGGCATCTATACCTTTGATAAGCTCAGGGATATTTATCCACACGAAGTAAAATCAGTAAATTAAGGAACACCTGTTAAGGTGTTCCCTTATGACAAGGGACTATTGGCGGATTCATCACTTCAATTTGAACTAAAAGCAATAGACGGCCTGGCCAGGGCCGGTATCATTCATTTGAAGGGGCGAACCATCCAATCCCCTGTATTTATGCCTGTTGGTACCAATGCCACGGTCAAAGCTCTGACTGTAGAAGAGTTAAAATCAATTGGCTACCAGTTGATTCTGGGCAATACCTACCATCTACATTTACGCCCCGGCGACGAAACCGTGCGGAAGCTGGGCGGTCTCCACAAGTTCATGAACTGGGATCGCTGTCTGTTGACAGACAGTGGCGGTTTTCAGGTCTTTTCCCTTGCTAAGCTAAATAAAGTTACGGAAGAAGGTGCCTTTTTTCAGAACCATATTGATGGTTCGAAAATGTTGTTGACTCCTGAAAAATCGATATCCATTCAGGAGAACCTCGGATCGGATATCATGATGGTGATGGATGAGTGCCTGGCAATTCCGGCAGACAGAAAAAAGGCCGAAAAGTCAATAGAACTCACCTATCGCTGGGCGAAACGTTCACTGGCGGCACGGCAATCGTCAAACAATCTGTTTGGAATCGTGCAAGGGGCTGAATATGAAGATTTGCGGTTGAAATCAGCTGAAATGATCACCAGCATCGATTTCGATGGATACGCAATTGGCGGTCTTAGTGTCGGAGAAAGCAAGGATGTAATGTATGCCATGGTTTCGGCGGTTGCCCCCAAACTTCCCCGGGATAAACCGCGATATTTGATGGGTGTGGGTGAACCTCTGGATTTCCTGAATTGTATCGAACAAGGGGTGGATATGTTCGATTGTGTGATGCCTACCAGAAATGCCAGGAACGGGAGTTTATTCACCTTTAATGGAAAGATCAGCATTAAACAGGAACAATACAAGGAAGATCCAAGACCATTGGATGAAGAATGTCAGTGCGAGGTCTGCCGCAATTATTCCCGTGCGTATTTACGTCACCTGTTCAAAGCCAATGAGATACTTGCTTCACGCCTGAACACCTATCACAATCTATGGTTTTTTAAGCAAATGATGTCGGAAATCAGGGAAGCAATTGTAAAAGGAAAATTTGCAGACTATAAGAAAAGCTTTTTGGAAAGATATCAGCAATCCTGAGGCTGAATTCCGGCTCTACCCTTTTTTGTCCATGCGTTCCATCTCTTTCTCTACTACCAGACGCTGTTTGTAGCATTTTCTGGACTTATCCTCATCACCCTGGTCGTAAAGCAGCTTACCCAGCTGATCTAGTAAATCCAGCTGACCTTCATAATCTTTCAGTACTTTTTTGATGGAAAGATGGTTTTGGTAGGTTTGTATCAATCGCGGCCAGTCCTCTGTCTGGCGATAAGCTGTTTCAATGTCATCATAGGTGGCATCCATCTTTAGGTGATCATGCATCTGCCTGTATTCGTTTAATGCCGTGAACATAAAATGGATGGCATGTTTTTCCAGCTCAACATCTTTGAATTTATCGATGAATCGCTCAAGCAATGGCAAAAAGTCCGGACTGCTTTTCGAGATGTGCTGGGTAACGATTTCCTGATAAGTCTGGGCTGCCTTGTCATACTGACCCAATTCAAACTCATTGTTGGCTTTCAATTCGATGAGTTGTACCGTTTGCTCAGTGGTTTCGGCTTTTTTATTGGGATTTTGGGTGTACTGCCTGATAATCGCCAAGGATTCCTCGTGGTTTCCTTCTTCAAACTCTTTAATGGCCATGTTGATAGCAAGTTCGATACCCTCCTCCTCATCAGGATCTGATGCCAGATCCTTTCCGGTCAGGAACTCAGTGGAGGCGATGGGCTGATCGGCAGGGGGGGCTTCGGGTTTTAATCCTACCGGGTCTTCAGGTTTGGTATCCAGGTTTTCGTCGATATCATCAAACAGATTGCCAATAGGATCGACTTTGATCGATTTGTTCAGCTTTCTTAAAGACTCAAGACGTTGCTTCTTCTCGACCTTGGACTCAGCTACAGGGATTTTCTCCGCGGGCTCTGGTTGTTTCATCGGAGCTGCGGGTTTATTCGTATTACCTTTTGTTGATAAAGAAACAATGACATCTTCGTCTTTCTGTTCCTTTGGTGCAGGGCTTTGTGAGGTTTGACGTTTTAAATTGGACTCAAATTGAGCAAACACTCCCGAATCCAGTTTTTCCGGAGCAACTTTTTGTTTGGGAGGAGTGGCTGAAGCTTTTTTCAATTTTTTAATGACATTGGCTGCTCTTGCCGCATCCGGAAGACTGCCGGATTTCTTGATGTTGATGCGCCGCACTATTATACGGGCCTGCAGGGCGACCAAAACAAACAAAACCCCCAGCACGATACTTAATTCCAGATCGAGTCCAAAACTAAAGAACAATCCTTCCACTAAGGCTAGTATAATGATGAGCTGAATGAAAAACTTAAAGATATGCCCCTCCTTGGTTATAACCAGCTATGACCTTGGAATTTAGCCGCCAATTCGACCACTTTCAGATTGGAATCCCTTAATCTGCGGGCTAACATTTGTGCAAAATTTCGATAGAGTTTCAGGCTGATAGGAAAGAATTTCCTGCTGTTTGAGATCCTCAACAGCATTTTGTCGGTAATGGAAAAAAGAATGGCATCGCCTTTGGCAGTTGCTTTGGCTGACCGGGCACGTCCGTCGATCAATCCCATTTCACCAAAACATTGTCCCGGTTGAATTGTTGCCAACTCCGTTTCTTTAACTACACCGCCTTTTCTGCCTGCTCGTTTTGAAATCGTTACCTGACCGTTTATTAGAATATATAACTTATCACCCGGAAAATCCTCTTCAAAAATGATATCCCCGTCCTTAAAATGCTCGGGGTTCATAAACTTGAGAAATGTAAAAAGCTCTAAATCCGAAAAATTATGAAAAAACTCAACGGACATTTTTAGCCGTTCAAAAATCTCTTTGCTTATTTTAATCATACTGATTGCCTGCTGAGGATGAAAAATCTCATTTCAAATACGGGTCATGTCTCCTAAAAGGCTACTCTGGCTTGACCGACAAAGTAAAACCCTGGGAAACCCCATCTATGCTGAAAAAATTTTAGATTTAAGCTTATAGTATTTTTATCAGATTGTTAATAAAAACCATCTCAAGGTATCCAAGCTGGACTTATCTTCACAATTGTATAATTGACCAATCAGAATCATTATTTCCGACATATGTTACATGGTTATCAGCTATCGGTTATCCGTTATCAGTCTGTCGTGAAAGCTTTGCTTTCAGTATTAATCAATTGATTTATTGAGCAATGCTTGATTAAGTCAAAAGATGTGTACTGATGTCAAGTTTTAATAGCTGTTCCACATCTGATAACAGATAGCTGATAACCGATAACCCAGATGATTTTGAAATGGGTAGCCGGACTTATCGATAAATCAGAATTATGATAAAAAAAGGGATGTTTTGATTGCTGTTTTTTATTGTAATGTGTCCTGTTTTCCAGATTCAGTCAAGTAGAGGGCAAGCGTAGATGCCTGAATAGATAGCCGTATTCAAACCAGCTCCGTATGAACCACTTATGCTCTTTATCTTTCTCATGATATGAGATAAAAAGATGGCTTTGTTTACCTTTTGCACAAGCAAGAGATCCGACTTCCCAGATTTCAATACTATCAGATGATCATTCAGGTAGCGGTCAATATTCCCTATTCAGACCTTTACGACTATCTTGTACCGGAAAAGTTACAGTCTTCTGTCAAATCCGGATCAAGGGTTTTAGTTCCCTTAGGTTCTCGGGCAGTTATAGGCATCGTTGCGGGATTTTCGGAGAAAACAACTGTCACACGATTAAAATCCATTATCGATCTGGTGGATCGGGAAGCCCTTTTTGATTCGAGAATGCTGGAATTCACCCGCTGGATGTCAAGTTATTATCTGTGCAGCTGGGCGGAAACGTTGGATGCAGCATTGCCCGGGGGACTTAAACCGAAGGTCAAACAGAAAATCAAAGTCGAATTTAACCATGGACATTTTAATAAGCTTTCGCCGGAAGACCAGACGTTTTTAAAGAAACTGGATCAAAAACCTGCGGCGGTTTTAAAATCCCCTGTTTATCGCAAGCAAAATAGAAGGATAAAAGAATGGAAAAGTAACAAACTATTGACAATAGACTCTTTTATTGAGGGTAATTACCATGGTTTGGAGACTGAAGTGGAAGTTAAACTCGTTTGCCAACCACCGGGTAACTACCAACCACGTAAAGGAAGTAAGGCCGAATCCCTGCTGGATAGTTTCAAGGATTCAGAAGTCATTACCTTAAACCACTTGAAAAGAACCATCCCCAATGTCGGTCCGGTGGTTAAAAAATTATTGGATCAAGGCATAATTTCCAAACAATCGGTTCCTGTCACGTTTCGAGAAAGTTCTTCGGATATTGCCTATCACAGATTTCTGGAGTTGAACCAGGAACAGCAAATGGCCATGGAAGACATTTCCAAGGCTATCCGAGCACTCACTTACCAAGCATTTTTGCTATCTGGGGTAACAGGGAGCGGTAAAACAGAGGTGTACCTGCATGCTGTCCGGCAGACACTGCTTGAAAATAGAAGCGCTTTGATTTTAATACCGGAAATCTCGTTGACTCCCCAGGCCGTCAGTCGATTTGAAGAGAGATTTGGAGAGCGGGTGGCTGTTCTTCACAGCGGTATGAGTGATAAAGAAAGAGCTACGGAATGGTGGAAAATAAAAAAGGGACAATGTGATATTGTCATTGGAGCCAGATCGGCTATTTTTGCACCGCTGAAAAATATTGGCCTGATCGTGGTGGATGAAGAACACGACTCCTCTTACAAACAGCAGGAATCCCCTTTCTACAATGCAAGGGATGCGGCAGTAAAACTGGCAAGCGATTTACAGGCAGTAGTTATTCTGGGATCAGCAACGCCATCTATCGAATCGTTTTACAATTCTCAAACCGGAAAATACAGCCTGTTGGAGCTGACACAAAGGGCAAACCTGAAACCATTGCCCCAAACCCATATTATCAATCTCAAAGAAGAGAAACGACAGCCGGGCATCTTTTATCTTTCCTTGGCACTGGTTGATAAAATGAAAGAGATGATCGCTGCCAACAAGCAGATCTTGGTGTTTTTAAACAGAAGAGGATTTGCCGCATTTATGTCCTGCAAGGAATGTGATTTACCGGTGTTGTGCGATAATTGTTCCATAGCCATGACTTGGCATAAGACCAGAAAGAGGCTCATTTGCCATCATTGTGGGGAAACTCGAGGTTATCCCTCCTCTTGTGGGGCTTGCCATGGGTCATCATTTCGTATGGAGGGTTTTGGGACACAACGAATTGAACAGGATCTGGAACGGTTCTTCCCTGATGCGAGATTCTTAAGAATGGATCGGGATACTATTCAAAGAAAAGGCGCTTTGGAGAAAAGCATTGAAATGATCAATCGTCGGGAAGTCGATTTTATCATAGGAACCCAGTTAATCAGCAAGGGGCATGATTTTAAACATATCGGGATGGTCTGTATTGTGCTGGCCGACATGAGTCTGAATTTTCCCGATTTTAGATCGTCGGAGCGCAGTTTCCAGCTGATTTCACAGGTTTCAGGACGTGCCGGAAGGGATGCGCAGGGAGAAGGAAGCACCTTGATTCAAACTTACAACCCGGAACATTTTGCCATCACCTCTGCGGTGAAAAACGATTACACGGATTTTTATCAGCAAGAGCTGGAGGCCCGCATGATGCTGGTCAACCCTCCGGCTATCAGGTTGATACTCCTGAAAGTCAGCAGTGTTGTTGAGGCACAGGCCAGGTCTGCTGCCTTAAAATTGGGAACAGTGCTCAGGGAAAAAGAACCTGAGTATGCATTTCAGGTATTGGGGCCCATTGAAGCACCCATTCAAAAAATTAACAAAAGATATTATTGGCAGGTTTTGTTGAAATCCGAAAATCCTTCCGGCTTGAAAAAGTACCTGCGGTCTGTGATCTGGGACAAAAAAAGCGGGCTAATACCCGGGAAAACCCGGGTATCTATTGATGTGGATCCATACCAGATGCTTTAGTGGCTTATTTCTTCAGCTTCCCTGATCTGGCGTCTATCTTCAGTTTCTTTTTGGTGGCTTCGTCGTAATCCAGAATCAGGGTTGTACTACCCGCCCTGACATCCATATATTCTTCACCGTCCATCAATGCAAAAATCTCAACCCGATCGATTCGGGTATCGGTCTTTTCAGGCGCCAGGACTTTGGCTTTGATACGGGCGTATCCTCGCGGGTTTAAACGGATATTGTCCGCAAAAACGATATTTTCTGTAGCAATACTAATATAGACTGCCCCGGTCCTTTCTACATTTTTATTGGTGCGTACATCAACCAATTGCAAAGTGAAAAATAGTTCTTTTTCATTCCCTTTGGAAGGAATCGTTACCCTCTTCTGGTCTCCCTTGATTACTATTTGATAGTGCAAGGGCTTTATTTTATCGCCAATCGATCCTTCCTTTGCAATCTCCTCTGCCACATTTCCGGCAGTCAATTCTACCGACTCAGTTTGGTTGGTGATCTGTACTTTTCCGGTAGACAAAGTGACATCTAATTTCGCATCTCTTTCTGACAGCGCGACAGTTGTGCCCTTGATACCTACCGTTGCCGTGGGGGTGACGATCGTTGTTTTCTGATAATTACGGGAAAACTTGCCCCAGAAAGATCCCAGTTTTAGTTTGAAGTTATGGAGAAATCTGCGGGGACCTTCGGGTGACTCATGGGATTTTTCGATCAGAAATTTGGTATTGGGGAATAGACGAATTTCGGAACCATCTCTGAAAATGATAGTGATTCGAGACCTTTCATGGGTGACAACAAGATCCTTGTCATGCAGAATCAAGCCTGTTCTGGCAGCAATAGTTGTGTTTCTACGCTGAACGTCGACCGGTCCTTTGATTTTCTTTACACTGGCGACTGCCTCGGCAGCAACAGCAGGTTTGTAGGCTAGTAGCATCACAGAACAAACAATCAATGTCAGTAAGGTATATAGTAATCTCATGATTTCTCCTTTCACCCATGGTTAAGGTTCTTATCGATTAACTGCCTGCTTAAAAGTATTCACAGTTTAATTTGGAAAATCAAGCAATTGATCAGTTTTAAAAAGTAAATATAACCGATCTCCCAGGTGATTGATGGAAGTGTATTCTGCAAATTGTGTACAATTGATTATCGGATTTCTTGAGGATTAGAAAATAGAATGTCTAATTAACTGATTTTCTGAAAAAATAGCTCTTAAATTTGCATAGAGTAAGGTTTTAGAATAGTCGAATTACTTGGAAGGGAAAGCAAAATCTGCTACACCAAATGCTTAAAAGTAAGTCTGATTAACCGCTCCAAAGCTTCATACGGATTAACCCGGAAAGGTCCGTTTCAGCCAGCTAGTAAGAACCGACGGGAAAATGCGATATTGTTAGTGCATTATTCTTGCAAGTCTTTTAGTGCTTAAAATTTGAAAAAACGGTTTGATAGTAAAAACAATACCCAAGCCGGCGGATAAAAGCCTTGCACGACAATTTGGTCGAAACAAAAACGACGATTAACAGCATACCTAAATGTTCCCATGCGAAAACAACTACTTGTATTGATTCTTATAATTTGGTCGGTACCGGCTTTTGGACAGATAGTGGTTCCATCGCTTGATCAGGCCCGTGAAGTTGAGCTGGCATCAGCGTCTGCCTGGAGAATCGGTTCTACCATTGGAATTCAGGTCGATGGGTATTATCAAAAAGGTGATGGAACAAATGATGCCAAAGCAGAGAACATCGGCAATAGTGTTTTGTTTGCTTATCAACCCGGCAATTTTATCACCGAATTATTTTACTATTCAGATACCAAACGCATTGACGTTAATACAACCAATTCGACTGTTACTTCCGAAGATGAAAATGATACCGGAATTTCCTTAAAATTCGCAATTCGCGGAAATAGAAGTGTTTCGCTGGGGTTAGGGTACAATCGAAGTGAGACCGATGATGTAAGTAATGACAAGAAAAACACGACAACATCTTTTGAAGGCAGCTTTTCCCTAAGGCTGTTTGATGGTCTGATGTACGCTGGAGGAGGCATGAGGCGGGTTACTGCGGAGCAGGGCTCTGATGACTCCTTAAAATATAATGAAGTCATTGCCGGTATTGCTGTTCAAATTGGCGATCCTTTGGAAACGATGTTCCAAACCGAAGCATCAGTCAGGCAAATCCCGGAGACAGAATCGGATAAGGGTCTGATCACTAAACAGCCAAAATCAACCATTTCGCACTTGAGCCTTGAATTGCAAACCGGAAGTTTTTTCTTTGCTTATCGTATTGGGCAACTGGTCATTGAAAATGATGCTGCCAATGATGATTATAAATCGACAGACAGCAAAATTGGGGTAGGGTTGAAATTAGGAGGCCTGTCCCTGGGGTTGTATCGCGACAATCATCGGATAGATTCAGGTGACGATTCGGTGGACTATGACACCTATGCGTTAACTGTCGGGTATAATTTTATATAGAAAAGTTAGGAGGGGGTGCAGTGATTAACCGGTCTCAAGCGAAACTATCACTATTGATTTTTGCGGGAATGCTGTTTCCGTTATGGACGTCGGCTCAATCGATTACGGCATCATTTGATCCTACGGACTTTGTCAGAATGCCTGCTGCGGCTAGCTGGCGGGATACAAAAGGGATAGGAGGCACTTATCGGGAAGCAAGCGGAAACAGATCCATAGATGGCAACGAAACTCATAAATATGACATTTCAGCATCATCAGCTAATCTCCATTTAAAATTCAGTAATGTTTCCTTTGATGCAGGCGTAGGTCAATGGTCAAACAGTATCACAACGGAACAACAACAAAACATCCCCATGCTGCTTGATCAAAGCATCGGCAGAATCAATTTATCGTTGTTAGGTAACGAATTTGTCTCCGTTGGTTTGGGAGCCTGGGAAAACGACCGTCACGAGTATCATGATGCTACCGATGATAATCGGCATATCACCGAATCGGCTATCGTCGGCAGTATCTCGGTCAAAGTTTTCGATTTTCTCTATTTAGGAGCAGGGTACGAAAGGGTCAAAGAAAAAAGCGATGGAAGGGTGGACAACCACTGGAATAATGTATTGGTTGGTGCTTCGGCCATGTTCGGAGATCCTGGCGGAACAAGGTTGCGGTTGGAATACAGTTTTTTCAATTCTCCCAAGGCAGAAAGTGACTCTCAAGGCATGCTAAAAGAATCAGTCCACAATGAAATCCAGACTAACAGCTATTCCGCCGAATTGATGCTAAACGGCCTGCTGTTTGTAGGCAGAGGAAGTGAAGAGAAATTGTTTTTTGATGATCCTGTATCACTACAGCCAGGAGGAAAGGAGTATGATGTTCTAACTCTCGCTTCAAACGAGGCAGGAGTGCTTTGGGTCCCGGAAAACGGCATTGTGTTGGGATTTTTCTTTGCCACTACTAAAACAACATTGATGTTTGAAGATGAGACCTCAGAATTCCGAATCAATGTTGGTTATATCTTTGAATAGGTAAGCGCAGAATATGTTTAAAAAGTCACCCGGGTACGTAGTTCCCCTACCCCAGGTGCTCATCAACCTTCTTGATCACCATTTCCGGTGTTAAGTCCTTAAGGCATTCCAAACCGCATTTCGGGTAGACACAGCTGTTTTTGCATCCCGGATCATATTCCACAGCAAGATGACGTGGATTATCGGGAGGGGTCCAGTTTTTCATCAGGGGCCTGCCAAAGACGGCAACGGTTTTGGTTCCGGCCGCAATGGCAAAATGCATCGGACCGTTGTCGTTGCCTAAATGGAGATCTACCGATTCAAGTAAGGCGACCGTTTCCGAAATAGATGGGATGTCGTACTTGGGCAGTGCAGATCGCTTCATCTTGTCCTTTACCTTTTTTACAAAATGAAATTCTCCAGGACCCCATAAAAACAGAATCTGGGCAGCATATTTGTCTGCCAGGTGATCGCAAACCTGGGCAAAATATCTGGCAGGCCAGACTTTATAATCCCGTCTGGAGACCGGTGAAACAGAAATCAAAGGACGATTGCCAGATACACCGATGCCGGAAAGGATTTGCTTTGCCTTGGTTCTCTCTTTCTCGGTAATAAAAAAATCAAGCTTGGCATCTCTGGAATTGACTCCAAGTGACGAAAGTAAATTCATCTTTTGCAGGGCAGAATAATGAACATGCTCCTGTTTATCGACGGGGTGTGTGTAAAAAAGTGCCCTGCCCTTTAGATTAAATCCAATTCGTTTGCGTGCTCCGATCAATCGACTGATGACAGCGGTATTGGGCATTCCCTGAAAATCCACAATGGTTGTATAATGTTCTTTTCTCAACTGACGAAGCATGCTGATAACCTCACTGAACTTCGGTTTCTTTGGAATTTTTATAACCTTCGAAATATATGGGTTGTATGCAAATATCTGGTCGGACGGAGGTTGAGTAAGAAAGTGGATTTCGCCATTTGGAATTCTGCGGTATAACTCGCGAACGGCAGGTGTTGTCATCAACACATCACCAATTTGCTTGGGTTGAATCAGGAGAACTTTTTCCGGCATTAGAGGTTTGGTTGGATTATTGAGAGCTATCAGCCGATGGCCGACGGGTCATTTCGATTCCTCGATGGAATTGGAACAATTCTTTAGCGAATTTTGCAGTGTCTCGGCATGATCGATAGTCAATGACACCGCCAACCAAGCCGCCGACAAGAGGGATTGCCTTGCTGACCCTCGTCAGCCCTTTTTGAGCAGCAATTTGCATCAGTTTGGAGGCGATGGCCTGGTTGACGATAGAGAGTGTCCTGGTTGGAATAGAGCTTAAACCTTTCTTTCTGATATAGGCCTCAACGTCTTCTAAGTTTTGATTAAGAATTTCTTTTGCTTTGTTTCCTAATAGACAGAGTGCAATCGACATTCGGACCGGCGGATCATCGATATCAAATCCTCCGATGTGAGCCATGGCAGCCACCATTCTGGTTTGTAATACCCAGTTAATGCCCAGGGATGCCGGTATAGCCACAGGTAATGTTATGATACCTCCCAGGCTGGTGACAAATCCTGATGTAAAATTCTTTCGCTCTTCCCACCTGATAAGAGCATCTATCCGCTCAAGCTTACTTGGGTAGGAAGGATTGTTGAGATACCTATCCCCAAGCTCCTTGGCACTTGAAAGCCCAGGCCCACCTTTTATACCTATCTGTAAAATCTGTTTCAAAATATAAGTGGGGTCTTGCCCGGGAATATCATCTTTCATTTCTTTTTTTAGGAACACAATTTATTGATCTTATCCATCTTGCTAACGACAAACTCATAAGAGCCCATTTTGGCGACAGGTAGCCTGTTGCACATTCTCTTTTTCGGGCTTTATGGAATGAATTTTACAGATAAATGAGAGATTCGCAAAGTCAATCTCGAGACACGAATATCGAAGAAATTGACTTTTTGGGAAACACAATCTAAGTTTTACTCTCATTGTCAGGGATTAGACGATAAAAACTGGCAACCTGATATATATAATGTGAGTGGTTGGTTCACATTCATGAGAATCTATTGAAAGCGCGTTGTTGAGAATTAAAGGACTGAATAGCAGCCGCCGTTTAGTGCATTCTTTTGATGATTGAACTTAAGTCGATACCACGAAAAATATCCGGGAGTAAAAACAGGGATAACATACCAAGGATTTACTATGAAACTGGAAGTTAGAAAAAAACCGTTGTTTGGGGAGCATAAATATTCACCAAAAAAATTGATCAAGGAGTTGATCAATCATCCGGATATCGAGAAAGTGCTGCAAGAGCATCCCCCAAAAAAGACCTTTGGCAGCAATCCCAAAAAGTATGTTCAAGAGATATTAAAAGAGATTGTGGCTACTCCCTCTCCTGCGGTTGTTGAAGGATTACGACGCAGTTTGCGTATGCTTTGGTATCGGATTTTCAACGGGCTTGAGATTCAGGGGCTTGAGGAACTGAAAGCTCAGATTGGCGGTAAACAGTTGGTCTATTTGCCTTCACATCGCAGTCATCTGGATTATCTGTTGTTGTCCTATGTTTTGGATGAACATTACATGGAGATTCCTCACATCATTGCCGGCAACAATTTAAATGTCACGGGTGTTGGGAAAATTCTGAAAGGCGGGGGGGCTGTGTTTATGAGGCGCGTCTTCCGTAATCAACCTGTTTATGCAACGGCCTTTATCACCTACTTGTACTATCTGTTGGATCATCGCTTTCCAATTGAATTGTTTATTGAAGGGGGGCGATCCAGAACCGGGAAGAACCTGCTCCCAAAAATCGGTCTCTTATCAATGTTGTTGGAATACCTGATAAAAAACCAGGAAAAGGACCTGTATTTTGTCCCTGTATCTTTTACATACGAAAGGGTTCCTGAAGAAGGTGCATATATCAAAGAACTCAATGGAGCAGAGAAACAACAGGAAAACCTGTTGGAGATGATCAATGCTTTTAAGGTGTTGAAAAAGAACTTCGGAAAGGTTTATGTGTCATTTGCACCCCCCATGTCCGTGCGTGACATGATTGCCCGCTACTTGGACAAAAACAAGCTGGATCAGATTCCGGATCCTGATTCTGAAGATTTCAGGGAGCTCTCATTCTCGTTGGGAATGGAGGTGATGGATCAGATCAATATATATACCCGAACCTCTGCCGTTCCTGTTGTGGCAACAGCCCTGCTTTCGGAGCGTCATCGCGGATTTCAAAAGAATGAACTGCTGGAAAAGAGTCGATTCCTGGTGGACCTCTACCAGGCTGTACATCCCAGGGCTGTAGATACCTTGGTTGAGAGTGAAGGGGGGCTGGAAGGTATTGTTGAATTTCTGATTCAAAGCGGAACCGTCGGTTGCATTCATGATCCGGACGAGGATATCTACTATTTCGATACCAAGGATAAGATACGTCTGAATTTGTACAAAAACATCTTTGTTCACCATTACGTTATTCCCTCTATCATAGCTTTGAAACTGAAACATGGCGTTAAAACCAGGGACAAGCTGTTGGAAAGTATCTTTTTATTTAATGATTTATTAAGGTACGAATTCCGTTTCCCGCAGTCCTATGATTTTACCGAAGCTGTCGATACAATGCTGAAATTTGCCCTGGAACAGGATCTGGTTACGGAAAAGAAAGGAGTTTATAGTATCAATCCAAACAACCAGAAAAAGATCAACATGCTGGCTAATATTCTGCTGCCTTTCCTGGAGTCCTTTTATGTGGCTATCAATGTTCTTACCTCCAAAAAAGCGGCTTTTCCCATGGATTCGAAAAACCTGATTGAGGTGTTTCGGGAAACTCACCACAAGCTTCTGTTACTGGGGAAGATTGATTCGTTGGAAGGAAACCTTACGGTAAGTTACAACAACATCATAAGGTTTTTTACAGAGGAAGAAATTTTAAGTGTCTCGGAATCAGGTAAAAGAAAGAAACTGATTAAAAAGGGCGAAGAGTTTGAGAACATTCATGCCCTTAACGAAAGATTTTTCCCTTCGGAAAGCGAATTAATCAGCGCCGGAGAGTGGTAATGGTTTAGTAGTTCAGATTTTGCCTTATCTTTTCCAGGTCTGGGGAAGGAAAAGGATTAGTATGGTTAGAATTTCCAGTCTTCCCATTACCATATCCAGCGAAAGCACCCATTTGGTGAAATCTCCCAGATGGGCATAGTTATCCGTTGGTCCAACAGTTCCAAAACCAGGTCCGATATTGCTTAAACTGGCCACAACGCTTCCCAGTGCTGTCACCATATCATTCGTATCGATCGAGACCAGTAGAATTGAAAAGATCATTACGGCTGTGTAGACAAAAATAAAACTGAGAATATTTGCCAACACACCCCTGTCCACAACTGCGTCCTTCATTTTGACTGTTCGGATCAAATTTGGATGTATCAGCTTTAGCATTTCCACATACATATATTTAATGACTAACATGAATCGTACTGCTTTGATTCCTCCGGCAGTGCTACCGGCGCATCCACCCATGACCATTAGGAACATCAGTATGAACTGGCTGAAAACCGGCCAAAGTTCATAGTCAGCTGTACCAAACCCTGTCGTTGTCAAAATGGATGCAATGGTGAAGCTGGCATTGCGCAGTACTTCGAGTAAATTACCCCCTTGTCTTACAAATACGGATGTACAAATCGCAACCAGGGCCAAAGCGATCACAATAAAATAAAACCTTAATTCCGAATCCTGACTGTATATCTTGGGATTAAATCCCCTGAACATAACATGATAGTGCAGAGCGAAATTGACTCCCGCCAATATCATGAAAATGGTCAGTATCCATTCGATGACAGGAGAATGAGAGCCCGCTATGCTGGAGTTGTTGGTACTGAATCCACCGGTGGACATAGTCGTAAAAGAGTGATTCACCGCATCGAATAAAGTCATCCCTGCAAACCACAAGAGTCCAATCAAGACCACAGTAAAAATCAAATAAACGATCCACAGTACTTTCGCTGTATCCTGGATTCGTGGAGTCAGCTTTTCGGCCGTTGGACCGGGAACCTCCGCCTGGAATATTCCCATGCCTCCAATGTTCAAATAGGGGATAATTGCCAGGGCAAAAACGATGATTCCCATACCCCCCAGCCACTGGGTAAAGCTCCTCCACAATAAAATGGCAGGAGGGAGAGCTTCGATATCAGCCAGTATGGAAGCTCCGGTTGTCGTAAAGCCGCTGATAGATTCAAAATAAGCATCAGTGAATGAGGGAATATAACCGGACATATAGTATGGGAGGCATCCAAACAAACCAGCGCATAGCCAGCCAAAAGTCACTAAAGCATAACTGTCGCGGGTTTTTAAGGATGACTTGGATTTTGGAACCAAAAAAAGTAGGAGAGCAACAATAGCTGAGATTCCGATAGATATCAAAAACGCACTAAAATCGTTCGTTCCTGAGAAAAAGGAGTACGTTGCAGGAATCAATAAGAAGACAGCTAATACGCCTATGATTAATCCAAGCGCTTTTAATATGGATCCGAATTGCATACTCAGGATAATTCGCTGAGTGCCAGTAGTGGCACAACTATAAAGATTTAACTAATTGTTTTTATTAATGCCTAATCAGACAAAATAGGAAAGTGCATTTTCTCTGTCAAATCTGTGCAAGACCAGGAGAACAATATCTCCCGCCATTAAAAATGTATTTCCTTTTGCAAGTAAAAATGTGTTGTGTCTTTTGATCATTCCTATCAGAACGTTCTCTGGAAGCGTCAAGTGTTTTAAAGGAATGTTCAGGCATTTTGAGTGTGCTTCAAGATGAACTTCAAGGACTTCAATCTGGCTGTTAACCAACGAAAAATAGGATGAAACATTCGTGCCCTGGATAAACTGCACCAAATGTCTTGCGGTTAAAACGCGTGGACTAACCCCCAAGGTAATTGGTGTGTTCTGGTTAATTATCTGAACCAGTTCCGGTTGCTGAACCAGGCAAATGGTTCTTTCCACACCTTGATCGCAGGCCAGCAAGCAAGAAGTGATATTAACCGGTTCAGAGTCGGTTACAGAGATAAAATAATCCGCACTTTCCACTCCTTCGGTCATCAGTTGGTTGAGATCGGTGCCGTCAAAGTTCAATACCAGGGACTTCTGCAGAGATTCGGCTATCTGATAGCTGCGTGAAAGATTTTGCTCAATAAGTTTTACTTCCTGGCCTGCTTTCTCAAGACCTTCGGCTATCCTTAAGCCTATATTTCCACCACCGTTGATAAAAATCTTGCGGGTTTTTGAAAATTTCTGCGCGTAACCCAGGACTCGCCTTAGGGCCACAAAGTCTTCATTTTTATAGATGAAATAGACAACATCCCCATATTTAATAATATCTTTCTTTTGTGGAATGAAAGACATGTTCTTGCGTTGGATGATGGCGATTTGAAAAAGGTTTCGCTTGAATTCTTTTTCCAGGACTTCAATGGAGCGACCGATAATCCGCGAATACTCAGTCATGCGGTATCCGGTTAGCAGGATTTTTCTGTCCAGAAAGAAGTGGCTGTCAACAATGTTTGGTGTCAAAACCAATTGTACCAGCTCGTCAGCAACCAGTGATACAGGATTGATCACCCAGTCAATGCCCAGGGACTTTAGTGAGAACTCTTTTTTGGTTGTCGATAAATCGACCTGTCGAATTCGGCAAATAGTCTGTTTGACCCCCGCTTCCGAAGCAAGTTTGCAAGCAATCATGTTGGTTTCGTCGGAGTTGGTGATGGCAAGAAACAAGTCAGTATCTTCCAGATGGGCAGGAGCTAAAAACTGGCTGTCGGCAATGTTTGAATGATCGGTTTGTATTCCGTAATCCAGCTTCAGTTTCTCCAATACCTCGGCATTGATATCGATCACAGATAGGTCCTGATCTTCTCTGCTGAGATTTTCGATTAAGTGGAAACCAACTTCACCAGCGCCTGCAATGACAATTTTCAAACATTCTCCTTGGAAACAGCGGTCATCAAGTTATAAACAACAATTCAACCTTCCAAAATCATAGGCACTTTGATTGGCTTCGTCAAAAGCCGAAATAGAAACGATTTGATTTAAATGATTGTTTTAACAGGGTGGAACAGTCACATTTAGAGTCGGGAAAAGTAGGTATATGGGATGGGCTACCGGCTATGAGGCTTTTCGAGATGGATCAGAAACTCCCGATTACCACTCTTTTTGCCTTGAATAGGGGATTTATCTAATGCTTTGCACGCAAAACCGATCGATTCGGCATGGCGTTTAATCGTCTCAACCACCTCATGGTGAATTTCAGTATCATTAACAAGACCGCCCTTTTTCACTTGATCCCTCCCGGCTTCAAATTGCGGTTTAATCAACGCGATAACCTGTCCACCCTTGACAAGAAAGCGATAGCAGTTGCCAAGAATTTTTGTGAGGGAGATGAAACTGACGTCAATCACAGCCAAGTCTACATGAGTTCCAATGTCAGCCATAGTCAGATGCCTGAAATTACATTTTTCCATGTTTTTAACTCTTGAATTGGATATCAGTTTCCAATCCAATTGGTTGGTTCCGGAATCTACTGCAAATACGAAACTGGCCTGATTCTGCAACAGGCAATCTGTAAAACCGCCTGTAGACGCACCTATGTCCATTGCCACACGGTTCTTTACCTCGATGTTGAATTGTTGAATAGCCTTGGCGAGTTTTAATCCTCCACGACTCACATAAGGCTGATCTTCCCCCAATATTCTTATCTCGCAGTTGACAGGAAACTTTTGCCCTGGTTTGTCAATCTTTTGCGTACCCACCAGCACCTTCCCGGCCATAATATACGCTTGTGCTCTTTCCCTGCTTGGAGCGAATCCTCTTTCGAAAATCAATTTATCTATTCTATCTTTTTTAGCCATGTGATGAATTAGTAACGAAAGACAAGCGGCATACAATCCGAGTCGGGTGAAGCTGCACTTTTAAGGCTTTAATAGCGGGAGATTATCCGATTGCTGCTTAAATGGCGTGTTAGGTAGGCATGGTGCGAAGAGGCTTGCTGTATCGCGGTCACTTAACAAGCCTTGATTTGGTTACAAATGGTCCGTCTCATCAACTAGAGATTCAAGATAGTCCTGATCCCGAAGAATGATATGATGCTTATTCATTTCAATGACGCTGGTTTTCTCAAGCCTGCCAAGGACTCTAACCACCGTTTCTGTGGTAGTACCCGCCATAGCTGCGATCTCTTTTCGGGTAAGGGGCATGTTTAATTGATAAAGACCGTCTTCCTGAAAACCTATTTTTTTTGTGAGGTTCAGCAATATTTTAGCGACGCGTGATTCAATCCTTGTCAGGGCCATTTCAGGCACTTTGCGCATCATTTGCTGACTGTTTTGACTACTTAATTTCAGGAATTTGCGATAGATTTCCGGGTGTTTATCCAAAAAATCAAAGAAAGGTTCTTTTGGAATCTCAACCAGGGTTACCTCTCCTTCCGTTACAGCCCGAACGGCATATGTCTGCTCACTGAAAATAGCCAGAATTCCAAAAAACTCACCTTCGGTAGCAATACGAAGGATCATTTCCTGACCCGGTTTCAAGCTGCGGATGACTTTGACCATTCCTTTATTCACAAAGGTGAATTTCTTGGCAATATCACCTTGTTCAAAAATAACTTCGTTCTTCTTTAGTGTCCGAATGGTTGTCAGTTTTGAAAGTTCAAGTAACAGGTCATGGCTCAAATCCTGAAACAATTCCAGAGTCTTTAATGTCGCAACCCTGATTTCATGATCGAATTTTTTATTCACAGGTGAGCCTTTCATAGATTAATCTCATTAGTTCGCAAACAGGTTGATTCCCAAATATTCCAAGTACCTTTTGAGGCGCCCTCAAATAAACGACAAGATTTTCTTAAGTTATATGACCCCAAACAATAAATCAATGAAAATATATTGAGATATAATAGGATCAGAGATTTAGCTGATTATACTTACCAAATTAGAGGGTGTAAGATACATGTAAAATTGACCCCTTAGCTGAAGAGGTTTGACACTGATTTAATCTTTTGGGTTGGTGGTCAGGTTTAATAGATTTTAAATTAACCAAAGTTTTGTATCAGCAGTTCGAGGGGTCAAAAAATGGGGGATGTAATTCTGGCCAATGAATAGCTGAAAAACTCAATGTTTATGTAACCTTATTTTATTTTATGGATACGAATAAATCAACAATAATGAAATCTGCCAGAAATATGTCAGGAAGAATTAACTGGTTTCCCGGGCATATGGCCAAAGCTCTTAAGAAGGTGAAAGAAAAGATCGGGAAGGTGGACATCATTGTTGAAATCCGGGATGCCAGGGTGCCGTTGTCATCCGGCAATCCTTCAATCAAGGAAGTAATCGGTGAGAAGCCTCATTTGGTTGTACTCAACAAAACCAACCTGGCTGATCAAGCCACCTGTGAGCTTTGGAAAAAATGGTTTCGAGACAATTCTCAAGCAGCGGTGTTTGTTAATGCCCTGCAGCCTAAAAGTCTGAAGAAAATTACCAGCACTTGCCGGGACATCATGAAACCCCGCTGGCAAAAGTTCAAAAATAAAGGAATCAAGCCCCCGCCGCTAAGATTGATCATCGTGGGTATCCCAAATACAGGAAAATCCACCATCATCAATCGCCTTACCAACCGCAATGCAGCTCAAACAGGTGACAGACCCGGTGTTACCAGGAATCAGGAATGGATTGTGTTGGGTAAAGACCTGGAATTGCTGGATACCCCGGGTATCATGCCCCCCAGGATAGAAACTGAAGAAGAAGGAATGTGGCTTTGTGCCATTCACGCCATTAAGGATGAGATTATCGGAAAAGAACAAGTTGCTGCATATGTTATTAATCAACTGCTGGAAATAAAATCTGAACAATTTAAAAAACGATACCATTTGAATTGCCTGGATCATAATGCTGAAGAACTTCTCCTACTCATCGGCAAACAATTGAACTATAAAAAACAGAAAGGAGAAATAGATATTGCAAAAACATGTGGACAGGTTCTTCAGGATTTTAGAAAGGGACTACTGGGACCTTTCAGTTTCGAGAGACCGCCGGCAGGTTGATCTGGTACTGCCTTTTAGACTATCAGTCGAAACATTGATCTGGTTGAACGGCATCCCCAAACTCTTCATCCACCCGGCAGGTTGTTTGCATTTCACCGAAGCTTTTTATCTGCTGAACCAGTGTTTAACTGTTGACAGTGGTGAGATGAATGAATATTAATTCTCCCCATTTATTTTTTATTTCCATCTGAATTTTCTTAGTAATTAACTTCAGAACATTAGAGTATTCACTTGTTTTACTAATTTTAAACTGGGAGATAGGTTGGGCAAGCAGGGAATTGCATTCCCAGTTCCGGTTTAAAGTTTTTTTGTTTGATTATAACTCACGGGTATTGTGGTTAGTGGGGTTCACAATAGTGAGAGAGCTTATAGAAGTATATGACACAAGACAGACTAGAAAATCCAAACAATCCACAGGAAGAGGAGCAATTCAGTCTCAGGCCCATCGAAGAAGGGGCCAAATTTCCCTTTTCCTGCCATCCGGGCGTTCCTTGTTTCAATGTATGCTGCAAGCAGATAGACGTACTTTTGACTCCCTTTGATGTAGTCCGAATAAAGAATACACTCGGCATCCAATCAGATGAGTTTTTGGTTAAGTATGCGGAAATGCAGACATTTAAGGGCACCGAACTTCCACTCTTAAAAGTAAAAATGAATGCGGAGGAACAATGCGTCTTCCTGGGTGAGAAGGGATGTACAATTTACGAAAACAGGCCAGTGGTTTGCCGGAACTATCCGACAGGAGTGGCTACAAAAAAGCCTGATGAAGAAGCAGGCAAGAACTCCTTTTTTATCATTGAGGAGAAGATGTGTAAGGGTCACTTTGAGAAGGATCAATGGACCGTACACGAGTATAAAGAAAACCAGGGTGTGACTGAGTTGGATAAACAGAACCACGTCTGGTTGGAGATCGTCGCAAGGCTGAAGTCCATGGGATTGAAAAATGACCAGGATCAAAAAATGAATATCTTTATCATGGTCAGCTATGATTTGGACTCATTTCGCAGCTTTGTGTTCAACAGCAGTTTTTTGAATCGATTTGATATTAAAGACGATGTTGTAAACAAGATCAAATCCGATGACGAGGAGCTGCTCAAATTCGGCTTCGAATGGTTAAAGTTTGCTCTTTTTGCAGAGGGGCCGATTCACCCGCGGAAGTAACCAGGTCAAGTTGTCGGAGAGCAATGAGCATATGCTCGTAAAATGCCTGATTTAAAAAGGAAATTTGCTCATTGATTTATGATTTACATCATTCCGATTCTCTTGACAGGAGGTACTGAACGGGTAGAATAATCCTTGTTTTTTTTGGATCTTCAGTACGGGATTCATAGATAAAGAACTAATTAAAGAAGTGTTTTTATTAACCTTTTGCAAAACTAAACCTTCTTCTAGGAGATATTAGATGCCAAGTTTTGTAATGACTGAAAAGTGTGACGGTTGCAAGGGTCAGGATAAGACAGCTTGTATGTATATTTGTCCTCATGACCTGATGAACCTGAATATGGATACGATGAAAGCGTGGAACCAAGAACCTGAGCAGTGCTGGGAATGTTACAACTGTGTTAAGATTTGCCCGCAACAGGCTATTGAGGTTCGCTGCTATGCTGATTTCGCCCCTCTGGGAGCTTCTTGTATTCCAATGAGAGGTACTGACACAATTATGTGGACTATCAAGTTCCGCGACGGAATGATTAAGCGATTTAAGTTCCCGATCAGAACAACTGACGAAGGTGCTGCTGACATTTCTGGTGGCGTACAGGCAGTTGACGTTGACGTTTCAAGGATCAAAGAACAAGGTCTTTTTACTCAGATTTTTAACGGTGTTACTCTTAAGACTCCGTAATCTACTGACATTTTTTCGCTTAATTTTTCTCATTACCCCTAATTTAGGAGTGTTAGCGTAATGGAACAAAAAGTTAATAATTTTGAATTTTGTGAGAAGCCGGAAATCGTCGTCCACGAGACTGACGTACTGCTGATCGGTGGTGGTATGGCTGCTTGCGGTGCTGCTTACGAAGCAGACCGCTGGGCTAGTCCACAGAAAATGAGAGTAACCATGGTTGATAAGGCTGCCGTAGATAGATCAGGCGCCGTTGCTATGGGACTTTCTGCTATTAATACTTACATGGGTAAAAACGACCCTGCAGACTATGTTAAGTACGTAAGAAACGACTTAATGGGAATCATCCGTGAAGACTTGGTTTATGACCTTGGTCGATGGGTAGATGATTCTATTCAGCTTTTTGAAGACTGGGGACTCCCAGTATGGAAGAAAGGTGATGATGGTGTTTCTCTTGATGGTCATCAAGCTAGAGCTGCCGGCAAGAAGTCACTGCGTGAAGGCGGTGAGCCAATGCATTCTGGTAAATGGCAGATCATGATTAACGGTGAATCTTACAAAGTAATCGTAGGTGAAGCTGGAAAGAAAGCTCTTGAGCAGAACAGAGTAGCTACTGGTGTTGACCAGAACTTGTTCGAGCGTGTTTTCATTATTAAAGTTCTGAATGACAAGAACGATCCTACTAAAGTAGCTGGTGCTGTTGGTTTCAGTACTCGTGAACAAAAACTGTATGTCTTCAAGTGTAAAACAGCATTGCTGGGTTGCGGTGGTTGTGTGAACTTCTTTAGAGGTCGAGCGACTGCAGAAGGTCAAGGTCGAGCTTGGTTCCCGGTATGGAACTCCGGTTCTAACTATGCTATGGGTGCTGAAGCTGGTGCTGAACTGGTTCTGATGGAAAACCGATTCGTCCCGGCCCGATTTAAGGACGGTTACGGACCAGTTGGTGCTTGGTTCCTGCTCTTTAAAGCTAAAGCTTCAAACGCTCTTGGCGAAGACTACCAAGTAACACGAGCGGAAGAAAGTAAGAAACTGTATGGCCAGTATGTAGACAATATCGGAACTTGTATGCGGAATCACATGATGATGCTGGATATGAAAGAAGGTAAAGGTCCTATCTTTATCCATACAGATAAAGCTCTCCAGGAAATGGGAGAAAAACTGGATAAGAAACAGATGAAGCATCTGGAAGCAGAAGCTTGGGAAGATTTCTTAGACATGTCTATCTCACAAGCTGGTGTTTGGGCTGCTAACAACATGGCTCCTGAAAAGGTTCCATCTGAATTGATGCCTGCTGAGCCTTACATGTTGGGTTCACACGCTGGTTGTGCCGGCCTTTGGGTATCCGGTCCTGGCGACTTCGGTCCTGAAGAGTACTTCTGGGGATACAACAGGATGACCACTATCAAAGGTCTCTTTACAGCTGGTGATGGTGCCGGTGCTTCCGGTCACAAGTTCTCCTCCGGTTCACATGCCGAAGGTCGAATTGCTGGTAAGGAAATGGTTCGGTACTGCATGGACAATCCTGAAATGCCTGAATTCGCAGAAGACGTAGAAGAATTGGCTAAAGAAGTATACCTGCCAATGGAAACCTATGGTAAGCATAGCGGATACACAACTGATCCTGAGATCAATCCTGAATATATCAAGCCTAAAATGTATCAACAACGACTCCAGAAGATTATGGATGAGTACGCAGGTGGTGTAAGTACTTATTACATGACTTCAGGAACTATGTTGAATGAAGGTTTCAAGTATTTGGAAATGTTGAAGGAAGACGTTGTTCATCTGGCTGCTGCTGATCTTCACGAACTGTTAAGATGTTGGGAAAACCATCACAGAACAGTAGCTGCTGAAGCTCATGCTAGGCATATTGCGTTCAGAGAAGAGACAAGATATCCAGGTTACTACTATCGTGGTGATCACCTGGCTATTGATGATGCTAACTGGAGATGTTTCACTAACTCTACTTATGATAAGAACACGAGAGAGTGGAAAGTATTCAAGCGTGATTATCATCAGATCATTCCTGACTAATCCAGAATTGCCTGGACCAGTTTCTTAGGCTGGCTTTCATCCTGAAGTTCAGCTTAAGATTCCTATTTTGAAATATGCAATAGGTGGAAGCGGGGTGCATAAGCATCCCGCTCTGTCTTGAACTTATGCATGTGAGATTTTCACCTCAACACGTTCATCTCCGGAAGTGAAATATTTTATTCCTGAAGTTAAACGGGGTTTGTTCCACTAACTCGAAAGAATTATCCATAATATTGAACTATCCGATCCAACAACAAGGGAATTGAATGGCAGAACAAAAAGGAAAGATATTAGTTATCGGTGGCGGAATCAGTGGGCTGACAACAGCACTGGAAGCGGCCGAGGTCGGTTATGAAGTAATTCTGGTTGAGAAAAATCCTGTCCTTGGGGGTCGAGTTTCCAGGTTTTATCAGTATTTCCCCAAACTATGCCCTCCCCTTTGCGGACTGGAAATCAACTACAAAAGACTCAAGCCGAACCCACGAATTCAAACATTTACAGATTCAGAAGTCACATCCATCACTGGCAACCCCGGGAGTTACCAGGTAAAAATCAAAACCAAACCACAATACGTAAGCGAAACATTCAGCTGTGAAGAGGCCGTAGAAGCCTGCCCCGTTGAAAGAGAAAACGAGCATAATTACGGGCTGGATAAGACCAAAGTGATCTATATGCCTTACAAAATGGCATGGCCTGCGAAATACGTCATTGATCGCGATAAATGTCCGGAAGGCTGCACAAAGTGTGCTGACGCGTGTAAATGCGGCGGGATTAATTTGCAGGCAGAAGAAACCACAACAGATCTTGAGGTTGCATCCGTGGTTTACGCGACAGGCTGGAAGCCTTATGACATCGCTAAAGTTGAAAATCTTGGTTTTGGCAAAGTCCCCAACGTGATTAACAATGTCATGATGGAACGAATTGCATCAGGTAACGGACCCACAGGTGGACAGATTCTAAGACCATCCGACCAAAAGAAGGTAGAATCGATTGTATTTGTGCAATGTGCAGGATCTCGAGACGAAAATCATTTGCCATATTGCTCTGCAATCTGCTGTTTAGCGTCTCTAAAACAAGCTAAATACGTCCGCGAAGCCAATCCGGATGCTAAAATTACCATTTTCTATATCGACATCAGGACTCCTGGTAAATACGAAGACTTTGCATCAGCTATTCAGAACGACGAAAATATCACACTGATCAAAGGAAAAGTCGCCAAAATTACTGAAGGTCAGGGACAAAATGCTATCGTTGAAGCGGAAAATGTTCTTGATGGCAGTATGATGCATCTGGAAACAGATATGGTAGTATTGGCTACAGGAATGGAATCAAGTTTAAAAGGTGAAAAACTGCCTGAAGCGGTGCAGATTGATGAAAACGGGTTTGTTGCTCCCAGTATTCAAAAGTTCGGTGTACACGCAGCTGGAACAGCGAAACTTCCCGGCGATGTCAACACCGCTGTTCAAGATTCAACCGGGGCAGCTTTAAGGGCTATTCAAACAGTAATGGGGAGCTAAACTATGGAAGAAAAGAAAATTGGAGTTTATATCTGTACCAGTTGTGATCTTGAAAAGGCTATCGATTTAGAGCGCTTGGAAAAAGTTGCAACAGGTGAATTAAAAGCTGCTGTTTGCCGGATCGGCGAGAATCTCTCCAACCAGGCCGGGATTCAGGTTTTAAGAGATGATTATAACAATGAAGGCATCAACTGTTTTATCATTGCAGGCAGTTCCGACAGATATCATGATAACAGCGTTAAAGTAGCTGAAGATACAATTGAAGTAAGGGTTCCTCTCAGAGAATGGGTTGCCTGGACCTTGGAAGGCAGAAATGAAGAAGGCGAGGTAAATGAAGACACCCAAATGGCAGCGGAAGATTATCTTCGCATGTACATGGCCAAAATCAAGTCTATAAAGATACCTGAACCTTACTTTCAGGAAGATACCTGCAAAGACATTCTGGTGATTGGTGGTGGTGTTACAGGAATGACGGCTGCATTGGATGCTGCAAAAGCCGGCTATTCTGTGAACCTGGTAGAAAAAGAGAGCGAACTTGGTGGTTACGCCTTGAAATATAAAGGCATGCTGCCTGCGCAACCGCCATACAACACGATAGTTCCCAACTACGTACCGGATATAGTTGCGGAAGTTGAAGGAAACGACAAGATTACAGTGCACAAATCCAGCACTATTGAATCCATCGCTGGGGAACCAGGTGATTTTGAAGTGAAAGTCGTTGGAAGTGGTGCCAACTTCAAAGCGGGTGGAATTGTGCTGTCTGTTGGGTCGAAACCATATGCCAAGGAAAAATTGACTCACTTGGGAAGCGACCAGGAAAACGTCGTGACCAGTGAAGAATTTGAGGCGATGGCAAAATCGGGGTCGGTAACCAAAAAGGATGGATCAGAAGTTAAAAGTGTTGCTTTCATCCTCTGTGTTGGTTCCAAAGACACAGAATTGGATTCTTACTCATCAACCGGCTCCCTAACCTCTCTCAAGCAGGCCGGTTATATCCGACAAATGGATCAGGACGCCAAAGCTTATATCATCTATGAGAATATGCGAACTCCTGGTCAATACGAAGAATTCTACCGAACTCAGCAAGATGATCCTGGGGTGTTTATGACCAAGGGTGATGTGTCTTCAGTAAAGGCTGAAAATGGTAAGGTTGCAGTAGATGTGGATAATACCTTGTTAGGTTCCGATATTCAACTTCAGGTCGATTTGGTTGTGCTGGTTACCGGACAAGAGCCTGTGACGTTGAATCAGGATGAGAACTTCCTGAATCTGCAGTATCGTCAAGGCCCTGAGATGCCGGAATTGAAGTATGGATATCCTGATTCTCACTTTGTCTGTTTCCCATATGAAACCAGACGAACAGGTATCTACGCCGCAGGAACCGTCCGACAATCCATGAACGTTAACGACGCCAAAATGGATGCAACAGGTGCAGCTCTCAAAGCGATCCAAGCTATTGAAATGACCGCCCGTGGTGAAAGGGTTCATCCAAGAGCTGGAGATCCAACATTTATGGAGCCAAATCTGCAGCGCTGTACGGATTGTAAGCGTTGTACAGAGGAATGTCCCTTTGGTGCCATCGACGAAAACGAAAAGGGAACACCGTTACCAAAATCTGCTCGGTGTCGTGCTTGCGGAATCTGTATGGGAGCCTGTCCTGAAAGAGTTATCTCTTTTGATGATTACAGCGTGCCAATGATTGGTGACATGATTAAAGCCGTTGAGATTCCTGATGAAGAGGAGGAAAAGCCAAGGGTGATCTGTTTCATTTGTGAAAATGATGCACTGCCTGTCCTGGATTCTTTAGCCATGGATAAGATCAAGCTGAATCCTTATGTCAGGTATATACCACTTAGATGCCTGGGTGGAAACAACCTGGTATTCATATCAGATGCCCTGTCTGCCGGAGTCGATGGTGTTTTATATTTTGGTTGCAAGCATGGCGATGACTACCAGTGCCACTTCATCAAAGGTAGTGAATTGTGTAATGAAAGATTGGGTAAGGTACAGGAAACAATTGGTCGATTGTCTCTTGAATCTGAGCGTGTCCAACAGTTTGAAGTCAGCATGAATGATGCGGGAGTTGATAAACTTCCGAAGATCCTTGAGGACTTTTTTGATGAACTGGAAGATTACGGACCGAATCCATTCAAAGGATTTTAGTTTCTGAATTGATTCTCGATTTAAAGAGATTTTTGAATACCAACTTTAATTGGAGGTTTTACACATGTCAGACCGAGTTATTGTAGATGCGGATTTAAAATTCGTTGAAGGAGTTCTCAAGGCTGGCGGTCAGGACCTTAAAAAGTGCTACCAGTGCTCAACCTGTACCGTTGCCTGCCCTTTGACTCCAGAAGGAACTCCTTTCCCACGAAAGGAAATGATCGAAGCCCAATGGGGTATTAAGGATAAACTTATAAAAAGCATGGATCCGTGGTTATGTTTCCATTGTAACGACTGTTCTGAACAATGTCCCCGTGAAGCCAAACCGGGTGACGTGATGGCAGCTATTCGAAACATGGTTATTGCAAATGTTGCCGTACCATCTTTTCTGGGCAAGCTATCTCAGAGTTTTGGCGGTGCACTGATGCTTTTACTGTTTCCTATTATATTGATCGCAGCTGTTATTTTTGGACAACATGGCGGTGATTTTGCGTTTTTGAATGCACCTGTCATCGATTTCCATAAAAACATGATTTCCCAGGTAACTATCGAGATCCTGTTTATCCCGGCATTCTTTTTTGGAATTATTACCGGATTGCTGGGTGTAAAAAAGCTGATTGCGGGCCTTCAGGAAACCTACCCGAAAACGGATAATGGTGAAACCATTGTCAGTGCTTTGGTGGGAACCGTAAAAAGCATTATGACTCACACTAAATTCAGGGAGTGTGGACCTAACAAAAGCAGAAATATAGCTCACATGCTTCTTTTTTATGCCTTTATCGGCTTGATGATTACCACAGCAGGTGTAACTACTATTTACTATATTAATCTTATCGCTGGAAGTGAGGTCGTAACACCAACACCGCTTCCATTTCTGCACCCGATCAAGATTATCGGTAATGTTAGTGCTGTCGCTGGTGCTATCGGTATTCTGATGATTCTTTATCGCAGGGCGTTGAGTGGCGATATTGGTAAATCAGTTGCTTTCGATTGGATTTTTATTCTCAACGTTCTGTTGATTATGGCAACAGGAATTTTGGCTCAAACAGTTCGAGTTGCTGGTAGTTCAGCTTCATACTTCATTTATTATTGCCATCTTGTTTTGGTATTCTTTCTCTTCTTATATATGCCTCATTCCAAGTTTGGACATATGTTCTACAGAACTGCGGCATTGGTATACGCCAAGTACTCTGGTCGCGATAAGGCCATGGGAATGAACTTTCTGGAAGGGAAGAAGCAAGAACTGCCAGAAGAAACAAAAGAGTAGGAACGTCGGTTCCGTAATGAGTCTTTTGTAAGTCTGTTTTTACAACGGAAGCCGTGGAAGTTAATCTTCCACGGTTGTGTTTTTTAGAAACCAATTTAGGAGATATTTTAAATGTCTGGATTAATTCCTCCACATGGTGGAAAAGGTTTGGTTTGCGCTTTACTTGAAGGTGCAGAACTGGACGCTGAAAAGAAGAAAGCTGAAGGTCTTAAGAAGATCTCTATTACCGGTCGAGAAAATGGTGACCTGATCATGATGGGTATCGGTGGTTTCAGTCCACTGAACGGTTTCATGAACAAAGCTTCCTGGAAGCGTGTATGTGAAGAGTTCCTGCTTGAAGATGGTACTTTCTGGCCAATTCCTGTGACCCTGTCTGCTGATAAAGCTGATGCTGATGCAATCAACGTAGGTGATGAAATTGCTCTTGAGAACGCTGATGGCGTTATCATGGCAACTATGAAGGTCGAAGAGAAGTATGAAATGACCGAAGCTGACAAGAAGTGGGAATGTGAAAAAGTATACAGAGGCTCAGGCGAAGAAAGTGAAGGCGATAAGTTCTGGGAAATTGCTTTAGATGATCATCCTGGCGTTCAGATGGTTATGGCTCAGAAAGACGTTAACCTGGCTGGTCCTGTTAAGGTTCTCTCCGAAGGCGACTTTCCGGAGAAATTTCCTGGCACATACATGTCACCTGCCCAAAGTCGAGCGATTTTTGAAGAGAGAGGTTGGTCAACTGTAGCTGCCCTTCAGCTCAGAAACCCAATGCACAGATCTCATGAGCATCTTGCCAAGATTGCTGTTGACGTTTGTGACGGTGTATTCATCCATTCATTGGTGGGTTCTTTAAAGCCTGGTGATATTCCAGCTCCGGTAAGGATCGACGCTATTAATACTTTGATCGACAATTATTTTGTCAAGGAAAACGTCCTTCAAGGTGGGTATCCTCTGGATATGCGCTATGCTGGTCCTAGAGAAGGCCTTCTCCATGCGACCTTCCGACAGAACTATGGTGTATCAAGAATGATTATCGGTCGTGACCACGCTGGTGTTGGTGATTTTTATACACTGTTTGAAGCTCAGGATATTTTTGATAAGATTCCTCAGCCAGAAGATGATGGCAAGCGACTGCTCTGTACTCCTCTGAAAATTGACTGGACATTCTACTGCAAGACTTGTGACGGTATGGCGTCTCTCAGGACATGTCCACACGATGACTCTGTCCGAGTGAAGCTGAGTGGAACAAAGCTGAGAAAAGCTTTGTCAGATGGTGAAGAGATTGTAGATCATTTTGGTCGTGAAGAATGTCTCGATATCCTGCGCAAGTACTATGCAGGCTTGAAAGAAAAAGTAGAGATCAAAGTGCATGGTAAGGTATAACGAACAATAGGTTCTTAGGAACCGGATTACTCGTTCAAATATACGCCTGTCGTTGCTTATTGAAGTGACGACAGGTTCTTCTCTGGTTTTGTCGTTCACGTGGAATTAACAGCCAATCCCTCCTCCCCCATCGCTGGTAATTGCACGGGGATGACAATACGGTCTTCCCGACTTTGTCATCTGAATCGTTATTGATCGACTCACGACTGTTGCTGAATCGACTGGTAACATCTTTTATTAATCAAACATTGATAGGAGAATCTACAATGCCTGTATATGTTGTTGGACATAAGAATTCCGATACGGATTCCGTCACATCCGCTATTGCATATGCTGAGTTGAAAAAAACCATGGGAATGGATTGTGTTGCTGCTTGCCAGGGTGACATAAACCCTGAAGCCAAAATGGTACTGGAGAAGTTTGGTTTTGCAGCACCCCAGCAATTAAATGACGCCGCTGGCAAGCAAGTTATCCTGGTTGACCATGGTGACATTGCTCAAGCCCCGGACAATATTGGTGATGCTGAATTGCTTGAAGTTGTGGACCATCATAAAATTGGTGATATTACTACCAACGCCCCCATTTTCTTTTACACAAAACCAGTAGGTTGTACAGGAACAGTTCTGAAGGAACTCTACGAGACTAATAAAGTAGAAATTCCCAAGAATATTGCCGCTATAATGGCCTGTGCTATCATCAGTGACACAGTTATGTTCAAGTCACCAACAACCACTGAAGAAGATAAGAAGGCTGTTGAGGGACTGGCTAAAATTGCTGGAATCACTGACGTTGACGGTTTGGCCATGGAAATGTTCAAGGCTAAATCTGCAGTTGAAGGCGTCCCTGCAAAAGATCTGCTTTTCAGAGACTATAAAGACTTTGATATGGCTGGTAACAAGATTGGTGTCGGTCAGCTGGAACTGGTTGATCTTTCACTGGTTGAAAATATCAGAGATGATCTGTACAAAGCAGCTCAGGAAGTTAAAGCTGAAGGACGACATTCAGTATTTTTAATGCTGACTGATATCATGAAGGAAGGAAGTGACCTGATGGCAGTTACTGATGATCCTTCAATCGTTGAAAAGGCTTTTGGTGTTAAATTGGATGGTCAATCTGTTTGGGTAGACGGCATGATGAGTCGAAAGAAGCAGACTGTTCCTCCTCTGCAGAAAGTCTTTGGTGTGTAATTAACCATATATATTATGTGTGAATACCGGGGTCAGAAAAAGGACACTGCCCCCGGGGCATAAAGGAATTTTTGTTTCTAAGGATTTTAGGAACATTAGTTAGTTACAAACATCCGAAATATATTAGTTTTCCGAGGCATATAATAAAGAGAAATTTCTTTATGTTTGTTTGAGCATTTGATAATGTTCTTTTTTGCTAAACAAAAAATACTTCTGGCTGATTCCCTGGGTTTTCTGGGCTCAGTGGGCAGTCAAACTGTATCTCCTCAAAGAGATGATTTCTATGATTCAATAATAATCTGGGAGGAAAAATGCAACTAACTGGATTGAAATACGGAAGACAATTGATGGATATTGTCGATTTCCCAGTAGCTAAAATGTTGACTGAAACGGCTACCAAAGAGGAAATTGAAGCAATGCTGAAAGAATCCAAAAAGCTTGTTGTTAAGCCTTCGTTTATGGGCTCTGCCGGTAAAAAGGGAAAAGCAGGATTGATCAGAATTGTTGACAACTACGCTGATGCTGACGCAGCCCGACAAGAGCTGCATTTTGCCAAATACAAACAAGGTAATGCCGAGCATAAAGCCAAGGGTGTTACATTTGAAGAATTTATCGAGTCAGACGCTGAACTGTATTTCAGCATAACTACTTCAACTCTCGACCGAAAACCAGTTATGATGCTGATCGTAGAAGGTGGTGTTGAGGTTGAGGAACTTCCTCCGGAGAAAAAAGCAATTGTTCCGTTTGATCCGTTTGAAGGATTAAAAGGATTTCATGTGAATGACGCGTTGATCAAACTGGGATGCCCGAAAGCTTTTATCAGTCCCTTAGTACAGCAAATTCCAAAGCTTTGGGAATTGTACAACAATTATGGGATGACTATGATCGAAATTAACCCGATTCGCATGAAGAAGGGTAAACGGCCGATGCCGGTTGCTTGTGATATTAAAGCGGCTTTCGATCAAGACGATCCAGCTCATAAGCGTGTGAAGCTTCCACCAGAAGTCTTTGCTACTGAACTGACAGATTTCGAAACTGAAATCAACCAGCTCAGAACCTATCAAGGTCAAAGTGATGTGGTGGAATTGAATCCAAACGGAACCGTATTACCGTTTATGTTTGGTGGTGGTGCTAATAGTGCGGCTACAGAAGTTCTTGGCGATCGAGCAATCTTCTCCTCTGATTTTGGTGGGAACCCTCCATATCAAAAGATGAAAGACATTGCGAACATCTGTTACAAGCATTTCTTAAAGGATGCCAACATTGTTCAGATTATTGGTGGCAAGGCGAACAATACCGATATTTTCGTAACCATCAAAGCGATGCTCGATGCCTTAAGAGAGAACATCAAGCTGAATCCAGATATTCACGTCGTAATCGGACGGGGAGGACCCAATGTGGTGCAGGGAATGATCTATGCCCGTGACCTCCTGGACAGTCTGAAAATACCTTACAAAATGTTCGGTTTCGACAGTAGTATGATTGGTGTGTTGAATTACACTTTGGAACTGGATGCCTGGCTGGAATCAAAAAAGTAATAGGCTTATCCAAGAAAAATCCAAAATTGACAATCAAAGAAAATTTGAAACTATCAATCTGCTAAAATAATTTTTTAATTGGAGAAGCTATGAGCCAAACAAATCCGTTCCCATTCTACTGTGGGATAAATAGTTTAGAAGAGATAGCGAATAAACAGACTCGCTGTGTTGTTATGAATATTCTGGGTGGCGAGAGTAAAGGTGTAACTCCAACGTCACATGAATTCAGTGGTGGAAATATCGTGGCTGGTGTTCAATACGGACGATCCGGTCAGAAAATGGAAACCAAAGTCGGTGATATTCCGGTGTACGGAAGTATCAAGGAAATTGTTGATGCCGGTATCGAATTTGATACGGGTGTTATCTACCTGCCACCAACCGCTGTTGCTGCAGCAGCAGACGAGTTGGTGACACACAATCCAAAACTGACCAAGATTGTCATCTTAACTGAAAAAGTCTCCGTTAAAGACTCTCAGTTTGTTAGAAATCTTGCTCAGAAAAACCAGATTGACGTATTCGGTGGAAACTGCCTTGGAATCGGTAATTCCTGGGAACAAGTTCGCGTAGGTGGTGCTCTTGGCGGTAATGCCCCTGGCGAAAGTCTTGTGAAGGGAAGTGTTGCTGTTTACAGTAACTCCGGTAACTTCAGTACAACTGTTCCTGAATACTTGAAAACAGGTGGTTGGGGAACCTCAACTGTTCTGAGTAGTGGAAAAGACCTTTATATTCAGTTTGCTTTTGCTGAATTCCTTTACGCAGCTGAAAATGATTCCAGAACTAAAGCAATCATGGCTTACATCGAGCCGGGTGGATACTACGAAAAACAAGCTTTGGACTGGATTGCTGACGGTACAATCAAATGTTCCAAGCCGATTGTTGTTTGTGTAACTGGTCGCTGGAAGGCAAACCTGACACGTGCGGTTGGACATGCCGGTGCGATTGCCGGTGGTGGAGATGATGCACTGGCCAAAGAAAAGTGGTTTGACGAGTATTTTGGCGTGGGCGAATTTGATCCCGCCAGTCCTAAAGTTTCAAAAAAGGGTGTGAGGATTGCCTCTATTCAGGATGCACCAACTGCAATGACAGCAGTGATGAAGGAAATCGGTGTTACTGAACCTGATTTTACAACCACAGGTGATTTGAGTCTTAAGCCTTGGTTTGTTAATGACCAGGAAGCCGGATACCCGGAAAAGCTTCAAATGAAAGCCGTTGAAGCCATGGCTCCTTACAATGACACCATCAAAAAGCTTGGAAATCAGATTGGTGCTCAGCTGACTCGAGAAGCTATGCGGAACAAGTCCGGTGCCAGCATGATGAACCCAAAATCGCAGATTACTGAGGTTCATGGTGTTTCTGTCTTGGATCTGGTTACAGAACAATTTGCCGGAACCAATCTTTTTGCTTTGACCAAGGCGCAACCGACAGCTGAAGAATTACCCCTGGTGGAATCCATCATGAACTACTTCACAGCCATTGGTGCCGAGTATTTTGAAGTAGCCAGGTCAACAAGGGCTAACGATGCATTGCCAAATGGTTACTTAGGTGCTGCTGTTCTGATGAATGGTGACCGACAAGTATTTGCGGATTATCGAGCCATGATCGATAAGATGATCGATCTGTTCTACACAAAAGTGTGGACAGACAAATCGGTCAACGATGCTGTCATTGATGAAGCTCTCGGCCAAAAAGGTGTTCTTCCGGAACGTGATATGACAGCCGAAGAAGAAGCTGCATATGAGTATTTCGTTAAGCGTGTTGCTGCTACCGGTCAGGAAAGCGTCTTTACCAAGTATGCTGTGAAATATGCTGAGCAGAACAAATGTAACAAGATGAACGTTCTGATGGCTGCCATGATTCTGTCACTTTCCTGGAAAGCCTTGACAGGTCGACAGATTCCTAAGGAAACCGCACTGGATATTCCTAACTACCTGCATCTTAATGGTGTAATCGTAGCTTGTTCGGCACCAGATCCTGACAATAATGCT